>JABSOJ010000485.1 GCA_013216005.1 Alteromonadaceae bacterium
ACATCATCTTCTTTTAAATCATTAGTTTAATATTAGTTTGTTGACCAATTTGAATCCCGAAACTTGAGTTAATAAATTAAACGTTTTATTAAAAGCAATCCGCTTTACCCACGCTATAAAGCTATTCGAACTATTAAAGGTTGCTATTTTGTCAAACACATCTAAAAATGTGTCGTGTAACAAATCATTCGCACAATCCCTATTTCTACATATTTTTAAAATCGCAGTATAAATCGTGGGTGACAATATTCGATAACATTGTTCGAAGGCGTCAGCATCACCATTTTTCATACCAACGATAAATTGGTCATTCCATTCAAGCAAACTGTCGCTCCTATTAATTAGTCTTTCTACACTATATAACAATTCAACTACTGGTTTGGTCGCAACATATTTAAATTAATTTTGTTTTTCGTCATTAACTTTTATCAACCCCCTTTAAAACCCAAAAGATAATTGATTTAAATATAAAATAATCAACAAGCATTATTTAAGGAGAATCTTAGAATTGGATTTATTTTCATTTTTTATGTTTGTTTCCTCTTACTAATGGTATACTCGCGCGCAAAATTTCAACAATTTAATTTTAAAAAATAGAGTATAATAATGACAGCTTTATCCAAATACAGAAATATTGGTATCTTCGCTCACGTTGATGCGGGTAAGACCACAACAACTGAACGTATTTTAAAACTTACCGGACAAATCCATAAAACAGGTGAAGTGCACGATGGTGAATCTACTACTGACTTCATGGAACAAGAAGCTGAGCGCGGTATTACTATCCAGTCTGCTGCGGTAAGTTGTTTTTGGAAAGATCATCGTTTAAACGTAATCGATACTCCTGGTCACGTTGATTTTACGGTGGAAGTTTACCGTTCACTTAAAGTACTTGATGGTGGTATTGGGGTATTCTGTGGCAGCGGTGGTGTTGAGCCACAATCAGAAACTAACTGGCGTTATGCAAACGAGTCAGAAGTTTCCCGTATTATCTTCGTGAATAAATTAGACCGTATCGGTGCTGATTATTACCGTGTTGTTGAACAAACCAAAAAAGTACTTGGTGCTAACCCACTGATCATGGTATTACCAATTGGTATCGAAGATGACTTCGCTGGTGTTGTTGATCTACTTACACGTAAAGCATGGATATGGGATGATACAGGTCTCCCAGAAAACTACGAAATCACTGATGTGCCTGCGGACATGGTTGATAAAGTAGAAGAATTCCGTGAATTATTACTTGAAACTGCACTTGAGCAAGATGATGACCTTTTCGAAGCATATCTAGAAGAGGGCGTAGAGCCATCCATGGAAGATATCAAACGTTGTATCCGTAAAGGTACACGTACAATGGAATTCTTCCCAACTTACTGTGGCTCTGCCTTTAAAAACAAAGGTGTTCAAAACATTCTTGACGCTGTTGTTGATTATTTACCATCACCAGATGAAGTTGATCCACAGCCGCTTACTGATGAAGAGGGTGAGCCTACAGGTGAGCACGCAATCGTTTCTGCAGATGAAACATTCAAAGCGTTAGCATTCAAAATCACTGATGACCGTTTTGGTGCCCTTACTTTTGTTCGTATCTATTCAGGTACATTGAAGAAAGGTGATACCATTCTTAATGCTGCAACAGGAAAAACTGAGCGTATTGGTCGTATGTGTGAAATGCAAGCCGATGATCGTAACGAACTATCGTCAGCGCAAGCGGGTGATATCATCGCGATTGTTGGTATGAAAAGTAACGTTCAAACAGGTCACACGTTATGTGATCCTAAACACCCAATCATCCTAGAAGCCATGGTATTCCCTAAACCAGTAATCTCTATCTCTGTAGCACCTAAAGATAAAGGTTCAACGGAGAAAATGGGTCTTGCTATCGGTAAAATGGTTGCAGAAGATCCAACATTTAAAGTTGAAACTGACGAAGATTCAGGTGAAACAATCTTGTCTGGTATGGGTGAGCTTCACTTAGACATTAAAGTAGATATCCTAAAACGTACTTACGGTGTTGACTTAGTTGTTGGTAAACCTCAAGTTGCTTACCGTGAAACTATCACACAAGAAATTGAAGATAGCTATACGCATAAGAAACAATCTGGTGGTTCTGGTCAGTTTGGTAAAATTGATTACCGCATTAAGCCTGGTGAACCAGGTAGTGGGTTTGTTTTCACATCATCAGTTGTTGGTGGTAACGTACCTAAAGAATTTTGGCCTGCAGTTGAGAAAGGTTTCAAGAGTTTGATGGGCCAAGGTACTTTAGCGGGCTTCCCTGTATTAGACGTTGAAGTTGAGTTATATGATGGTGGTTTCCATGCGGTCGATTCATCTGCTGTTGCTTTCGAAATAGCTGGTAAAGGCGCATTCCGTCAATCAATTCCTAAAGCATCACCTCAGTTAATTGAACCTATCATGAAAGTTGATGTGTTCACTCCTGACGATCACGTTGGTGATGTAATTGGTGATTTAAACCGTCGTCGTGGCATGATCAAGGATCAAGAAGCAGGTGTTACCGGTGTACGCATTAAAGCTGACGTACCATTGGCGGAAATGTTCGGTTATATCGGATCTTTACGTACAATGACATCAGGTCGTGGTCAATTCTCAATGGAATTCAGCCATTACTTGCCTTGTCCGATGAACGTAGCAGAAACTGTTATCGCTGCAGAGAAAGAGAGAAACGCTAAGAAATAATTAAGCGCTTATTCTTTAAACTTTCTAAAAAGGATGCTTCGGCATCCTTTTTTATTATTTATATTAGTAATATTTTATGACCTAACCTGAACTCGGGATAATGAGTACTTGATGTTTAAGCAAAATCAATACGTTAATGATACACGTAAATCACAGGATAACGGTGTAATATTAAATCCTTACTCAATGTTTCAATTTTTTCGATTATCAAGGCAAAACATTTATGAATAGCTGGATATTTATCGACGTTTTAACGCAGAGAATTGGAAAAAGGGGGATGTTGAGCAAGTGCTGCTTATCCCGAGTTCAGGTTACTTAAAGTGATATTACGACGCTGGGTCAATAACACCTGCAATATAATTATTGGTACGAAACCAACCAGCTATAGAATAACGCACTGATGCTGCCGCTAACACCTCATGAGGAAATCGTTCACTTTCGAATACCACCATTTGGGAATAACCTTAGCAGCAACCTAGGCTGTCGAAATATGACCATTTTCAACCAATTTACCGTTTATATTTTTGGCTTTTTTAATATTGTTGGAAT
>JABSOJ010000486.1 GCA_013216005.1 Alteromonadaceae bacterium
TCAGCTAATGCTTACGGCCTGCTGGCTTGCGCCCATCGTGCTTAACATTTGGAGTTACCTCCGCCTGCCCGATGTTTGCTATCTGGTGGCTGTGACCAACCTTGCCAGAGTGAGGTTCACACTCACTAGAATTAACGACCTGGCTCGGCCGCACACCCCTTTTTCTATTCTGAAGTACTATCTTGAGAATATTGAGCATATAAAACATCAGCAAAATCATTTTCATTTATTTTACCAATAACGAGATCCCTTACAGCATCCGCCATTAGTTCATTATCAGTAGTTAACTCATGTTCATTTAATGATAAATATTCTAAAGCAACTACTAGCCCTGTTCGCTTATTAGCATCAGGTAATGCATGTGAGATCGCAATACTCGCCGTATATTTTGCCGCAATATCAAAAATATCATCAAGGCCTTCATATACAATTGCGTTATCAACACGGCCCAAAGCCCCTTGAAGCTTTGGAATATCAACAACTCCTTTCATCCCAGGTTCTGTTTCTAAAATAAAAGTATTAATTTCAACAACTCTTTCAAACGGAAAATATAGAATATCCATTACATATTAGCTAGTTTTTCAAAGGTTTTTCGATGGGTTCTTAATGCTAATTTAGTTTCAGATTTTATTATCTGTTGACCAGAGTCACCAGATAAGTCAAGTTCTCTTGTAGCTTTAATTTGGGGTCTTTCTACAGCTTCAACTCCATAAGCTTCAATTTTTTTATTCATTAATATAATCCTAAAATAAATGTTACTAAAGAATTATACGCTCAAAGAGCCCAATAAAGCACCAGTGTAATTATTTATTTAATTCAGATAAGAAAATGTATATCAAATATCCAAATCTCATCAAACTGAATTTTGACAGTCTAGGGCACTTTGGGAGCGAAAGCGAGTTATAAGAAGCGTCGCTTTTACCACAAAGCGGTCTTAATTTATTGTCTAAAATCATCCAATATAATGACTACTTAGATACGATAGCGGACGTTCCACACAGATATAAACATGCATTGTTTTACTATAAATATTGTCAATTAATCGGATAGCATGACTGGCAAAAATGCCACCATAGCGATCATACGACAGGAAATTTTCGGATTAAAATGAAGAATTAGACTCAAGTAGTGCTAATAATTTTCTGATGCCAGCCAGAAGTCTTTATTCACGGAGTATAATAAAGGATTAGTAATCCTATGGTAGTGATTTACGATGAAAATCACTGTTAATGAATCATCAGGTATCGAATAATTTTACAGTGGTGTGATCATCAAGTGATAAACGAATTAGTATCGATGGATTTAATTGATGAATCGTTTAGTTGGTTATGTAAACAACGTAAACATTTCCCTGTTAATAGCGATGTATGGGATGTTCATTTTCATTGGAATAAAATAAAACCACAACTTATTGATGAATTAATATCAAATACCTTTAATTTTCAACCTTTGCAAAAGGTAACGAAATCATCAGGTGAAGTTATTCACCTATGGACATCAATCGATAGTGTGGTGTTGAAGTTGTTATCACGGGTGTTACATCGTTATTTACCTTCATCTAAGCTATGTACACACTTAAAAGGACATGGTGGTAGCAAAAATACCGTTACAGAGATACAACGTAACTTAGAAGGTGGTTTAGAAGGTAACTTAAACAAGAATACCTTTGTATTTCGAACGGATGTGAAATCGTATTATGAATCAATAAACCATGAAATATTATTAGATAAATTATCAACCTACATTAAAGATAAAATGGTGATGAATTTACTAGCACAGTATCTAAAACGAAGTGTTGAATCAGGTGGATTGTTTAACGATATAAAACAAGGTATTTCATCGGGTTGTCCTTTAAGCCCCTTAATATCTAGTTTCTATCTTTATGAGTTAGATAATGAAATGGAAGGTAAATCCGTTTTTTATCGACGTTATATGGATGATATTATTGTGTTATCACCAACACGGTGGAAATTACGTAAAGCAATAAAAACAGTAAATCAACATTTTGAAAAACTAAAGTTAAAACAACATCCTGATAAAACAACTATCGGAAGAGTGAAAAATGGTTTTGACTTTTTAGGGTATCAATTTGGTGAAGAGAAAATAACAGTTTCAAAACGAACATTACAAAATCATATTCGTCGAATAACGCAGCTTTATGAGCAAAAAAAGCATCTACCAAATTGGAAGATGCTTCTTGATGATTATCGACGACATTGGGTTACATGGGTTTATTCAGGCATACCGTCGTCGATAATTAATTTTGATAGGCAATCAGTAAATTTAAGATTGTTTCTTAAATCGACGTGATGCTAAACCAATCATTCCTAATACAAAAATAGCTAGTGTTGATGGCTCTGGTACGTCCGATGCTTCTCGTACGACGAATGTTTCCAGTGCGTTGACTTTGTAATATACTCTATCACTCCCGTTATCGATAATGTTGCCCTTGGTGCTAGCCTGCCCATTATAACTTCCAAAGTGATTTGTATATGAGGTCTCCCTCCCAATATATACACTCCCGCCCCCTAAATCCGCACCGGCACCGAATTGCGCGAAATATAGCCCACTATTATACGTTGCTTCCCATCCCCCATTATAATAGTTGTCTGTCGTGTCATGATATATGTTGGATGTTAAATTGAATATGAAATTGCTTGTAAGGTAGTGCTCATACACCCTGAGGCTTGACCATGTTCCGCTGTTATAACCTCCTATGAGGTAATCGGTATTATTATATGTCACATCGTAGATTGAGAACGTATCTGATACTCCGTCAACTGCTGCGTGCCAACTGGTTGAGGTCGCTCCGGTGCTACCATACCATATACTATCCCAGTCCAAGTCACCTTGCCCATACCAATTTTCTAATTGCGTCGCGCCTGCGTCATCAAGTAATACACTGCTCGAATCAATTAAACCAGCATTAGCGTAGAATGCACTAACGGACAGAAGTGAGCCTAGTAGGGAAGCTTTTAAAATTTTAAATTTCATTCGATATTCCTTTATATTATTCATAACAGTTTTGAAAAAATGCTAAAAGTGAAACGTTACTACACAAACTTCATCAAGCACGAAACATGCCACCTTAATAATATGCAATTCTTTCAACATGATAGAAGGAACACACTCAATATCTGCATATTAGCTGTCAAGAATCCTGCCACAACATGACTCATCAATCAGTTGAATTGATTGCATAATTTAAGCAAACCTAAAATCACGTCGGTTTAACTCGAAA
>JABSOJ010000487.1 GCA_013216005.1 Alteromonadaceae bacterium
TTTGAACTCATGTAAATTAACAGAAAACATTGTTGAACTGTAACCCTAATTTAGCCTATATGGTCAGTGCCCAAAATTTAATGGGGTTCTCCGACACGATAATGGCAGGTCGTGTCAGCGCAACAGATATGGCCGCAGTTGCTGTTGCTGTTGCTGTTGCTAACAGCATTTGGTTACCAATAATTTTAACTATATATGGTCTGATAATGGCTTTGGCGGCAATAGTTTCACAACTTGCCGGTGCAAAAAAATATGTTGATATCGCAGATGAAACCTATCAAACAGGTTGGATTGCCTTAACTTTAGGCCTAGCTATAATTGTCCTTTATTATCTGCTTGCTCCCGTAATTGCTCCAACTGTAGAACTAGAGGGTAACTTAAAACCACTACTATTCGGTTACCTTGGTTTTATCGTATGGGGAGCTCCCGGTTTTTGTCTCTATTTAGTGTTAAGAAATTACTCTGAAGGTTTATCTCACACTAAGCCCACAATGATCATAAGTATTATTGGCTTAATAATAAACATTCCGGCCAATTATATTTTTATTTACGGTAAATTTGGTATGCCCGCATTAGGTGGAGCTGGTTGTGGTATTGCGACTGCTCTTGTTTATTGGACTATGTTCATCAGCATGGCTATTTATTGCTTACGTTCAAAGGTATTACAAAAGGCGAGCTTATTTCATTCATTCTACTGGCCAAACTGGTCAAAAATAAAAAACATCCTCTCTTTAGGAGTCCCAATTGCGCTGTCTTTATTGTTTGAAGTCAGCTTGTTTTCTGTCGTTGCCATTTTACTTCTTCCCTTCGGATCTGAGGTAGTCGCTAGCCATCAAATTACATTAAACTTCTCTGGATTGATTTTTATGGTGCCTTTAAGTCTTGCCATGGCTGTAACCATTAAAGTTGGTTTCGCTGTCGGTAATAAAGACTTTACGTTAGCCAAAGAATATTGCACTTATTCCGTAATACTAGGTTTAATATTGGCCATAATGACAGCAACAATCACCATACTTTTTCGCCAGCAAATCGCTGGTATTTATACCAACGATATTTCTGTCGTTGATCTCACGGCAAATCTAATGTTTTTAGCTGTTTTGTATCAATTTTCAGATACAGTGCAAGTTATTTCAGCTGGCGCCCTCAGGGGATATAAAGATACTAAGTCAATTTTATATATCACCTTTGTTTCATATTGGCTAGTCGGTTTATCTGTTGGACTTGTTCTTGGTCTTACTGATTGGATTGTTCCTAAAACTGGCCCTTATGGCTTCTGGATAGGTTTTATCTCGGGATTAACTACCGCTGCAATATTTCTTGCGTGGCGTTTAAAAATAGTACAAAAGCGTGTCGAATTACAATTTTCACCTAAAGCAGCATAATAAAATGGCTCTGTTCCATAATACTGTTGTCCCTCGATGAATCCCCTATTTTTAAAGGGTTAGGCGATAAATTGGTTTTTTAACGAGAATTAGTCACAGAGTCCTAGATATAAGGGTTGAGTTTAATTCCATTTGAAGGGACAACAATTATCTACAACAGAGCCAATAAAATATAGGAAAACGGATTGAAAATAAGTTTTAAACTTCATTAAAACAAAAGTACCAGTGCAAAATTCCTACAAATTGCCGCATAAGTACGCAAACAGAAAAAAATATCAATCTATTAAAGAAAACAGCTTGCAACCAAGAAAACAGATCGCTAACATAGCGCCTCGTTGATTCAAGTTTGTTTACAACTTTTATCAGCTTATACGAAAAATGAAGTTTGCCCGCTTAGCTCAGTTGGTTAGAGTACTTGCATGACATGCAAGGTGCCGCTGGTTCGAGTCCAGCAGCGGGCACCATCTCTCAATATCCTTAATCTACTCCCAAAATAATCCCAAATCACTTAATTACAACATGGTTCATATAAATTATTGCACAGTATATCTGTTAGCTTTTTTTATCTAAAAATCAAACATATAAATATCTTTTCAAAACATTATTCACACAACATTACTGTAAAAATTTAACATCAGCCCCTTTATTTATTGCTCTTTTTTAAAATCAGCGTAAAATTTGCGCGCTAAATTGTTATTGGAGAAATTAATGCAAGTTCAAGTTGTCGATTATACGGCTAAAGATGCCCCTGAGCGTTTTGTTCAGAGTTTACGGGAAACTGGTTTTGGGGTTTTAATCAATCACCCGATCAAACAAGAATTAGTCGAGTCTATTTACAAAAATTGGCACTCATTTTTTTCCTGTGAAGAAAAGCACGACTTTACCTTTGATCCAGAAAAACAAGACGGCTATTTTTGTACTAAAACGTCAGAAACAGCCAAAGGTCATACTCAAAAAGATATCAAAGAATATTTCCATGTCTATCCGTGGGGCAGAATTCCTGCTCAATTAAGAGACAAAATATTAAACTATTATCAACTAACTTCTACACTAGCAGCCGAGCTGCTCGATTGGGTTGAAACTCATAGCCCCGCTAATGTTTCTTCCCTTTATTCTGAAGCTTTATCTCATATGATAGAAGACACACCAAATACGTTATTGCGAATACTACACTATCCGCCATTAACAGGTGACGAAGAGCCAGATGCTATCCGGGCTGCCGCTCATGAAGATATTAATTTATTAACTATTTTACCGGCAGCCAACGAACCGGGCCTACAGGTACAGCAACAAGATGGACATTGGCTTGATGTTCCGTCTGATTTTGGCAACCTGATCATTAATATCGGCGATATGTTACAAGAAGCATCAGGCGGCTACTTCCCATCAACCAGCCACAGAGTTATTAATCCAACCTGCCAAAGTAGTAAAAAATCGCGTATTTCTATACCATTATTTTTACATCCTCGCAGTAACGTTAAATTATCTGAAAAACACACGCAGGAAAGTTACTTATTAGAACGTTTACGTGAGTTAGGCGTTAAATAAATACAATGTATAGAAAACTTCCAAATGCATTGAAACAGTGATGTATTAGGTTCTATAACATCATCACAGTTTGCTAAACCTGTCTTTTAAAGCCTTTTCATAACTAAAAAGGCTTTTTCAATTTACCAATAATTATTTCCCGCAACCAATCTAATTTCACCTCACTTCGTACGAAGAAGTTAGTTTATTTTAATTGAAACAAAATAAAACTAATGTTATTAACTCAAGTTTCGGAGTTCATTTTAACCACTTAGAATGAACTCTTTCGCTATTCTAAAGCCTCTTGCCGTAATGTA
>JABSOJ010000047.1 GCA_013216005.1 Alteromonadaceae bacterium
AGGGAAAACCTCATGCACGGAATCGAAGAGGGGCCGTTGGATAAGCTATGCGAAGCCTGCGGCCTACTCTACGTTAATATCGTTTATCTCGATTTTTTTTGCTCGTTATTTTTCTTTTAAATTTTTACTAAAGAAATTAGTCATCATGGTTTTAACGTGCAAAGTAGTACCTTTACCTTCCCTGATACCATGAGTTCTGTTCGGATAAGACATAAATTCAAATTGCTTATTGTGCTTCACTAATTCGTTAATTAAACGCTCAGTGCCTTGATAATGTACATTGTCATCACCTGTGCCGTGGATCAGTAATAATTTACCTTGCAGATTTTTAGCATGAGTAATAGGAGAACCTTGCTTATAACCCTCGGCGTATTCAGGTAATAAACCAGAATAACGCTCTTGATAAATAGTATCGTACAATAATTGATCGGCAACAGGCGCTAATGATATGCCAGCTTTGTATTGCTCTGGATATCTGAATAACATGTTCAACGTCATTGAACCACCGCCAGAGTGTCCCCAAATACCTATGTTGTCGGTGTCAATGTATGACCAACGTTTTGCCATTTCTTTTAGTGCGTCAGATTGATCTCGTGAAGATAATATGCCGACAGCACCATAAATGGATTTACGCCATTCCCGTCCTTTCGGTGCACGTGTACCGCGGTTATCAATTGAAGCAAGAATGTAACCTTGTTGGCTTAACATTTGATCCCAAAGATAAGCACTGCCACGCCATCTGTCTTGTACGGTCTGTCTCCAGGGTTCGCCGTAAACATAAAATATTACGGGGTATTTTTTGGTTGGGTCAAAATTAGCTGGTCTGGTGATGTAACCGTCTAAAACGACTCCATCTTGAGCACTTACTTGAAAAAATTCTGTTTTCGCTTGATCTAATTTACTTAACTGCCCGATAAGTTTTTTATTGTCCATCAATGTATGTTTTACCTGATGGCCTTCAATTTTGACAAGGCGTATTTGAGTAGGTTGATCAAAAGTAGAATGTGAGTGTATTGCCCATTGCCCATCATCTGACATTTGATAATGGTTTGAACCGGCAAACTCATCGGGTGTTACTTTTTGGTTACTTAAACTGCCATCAAGTTTACTGCGATATAAATAACGCTGAGCAACATTGACAGGTGAGGCCATAAAGTAAACCCAGCCATTCTTTTCATCAACAGTTTGAATATCTGTAATATCAAATGCACCATCAGTTAAATTAATAACTGATTTACCATCTCGTGAAATGCTGAACAAATGACGCCATCCGCTGCGTTCGCTTTGCCAAATAAAGTTTTTACCGCCTTTTAACCATTGGGCATCTTGAAAATAATCAAGAAAGTGCTCTTCTTTCTCTGTCATTATCTTGGTAACTCTTCCATCAGTTACATCAGCCAGATAAAGATGGTTAGAGTCTTGTTTACGGTTAACATGCTGAACTAATATCTGATCACTATTGCCAGACCAATTCATGCGGGGAATGTACATGTTTCTTGAGTTGTTTGGCAGTTTTGCCCACGTTGTTTTTTGTGTTTTAAGGTGAACCATGCCTACTTTGGCTAAAGCATTAGTTTCGCCAACTTTAGGGTAAGGGAACTTGGTAATAGTCGGGTAGAGTTCATCTGTATTGTTAATCATGATGAAATCAGTGCTGCCATTGGTATCTAACTGCCAGTAAGCAATTTTTTTACCGTCTGGGCTCCAACGAAAACCGTCTCTGATGGTAAATTCTTCTTCATAAACCCAATCAAATAAACCATTGATAATGCCATCGCCTGCGTCAAAGGTCAGTTGAGTGATTTTTCTTTCTGTTTGTTTCTCGTTATTATTGGCAGTAGCTATATCTTCAACATAAATATTATTATCTACCACATAAGCAACATTGCTGGCATCAGGAGAAAATTTAGCAAACATTAAGCTACTGGCTTTAACGTTTTTACCACCTAATTGGGTTAATACATTGCTGTTGATATCAAGTAACCAATAATCACCACGGCTGTTAGAGCGCCATACTTTTTTACTTTCAGTATATATTAATAATTTTTGGCGATCGTGTGACCAAATATAGTTATCAATGCTTAGTGGTTTTTCTGACCCCTTTGGGGTTAATTGTGAAGCACTAATAAGAACTTTGTGTTCAAGAGTTTGTGGATCGTAAATTACAATATCTTTACCAATGCTGACTTCTTTACCATCTTCATCCGTTTGTTTTGCGAGTGACTTTTCAATCGCTGTATAACCACTGCCATCTTTTAACCAACGGATACGGCCAATATGATCTGAGCTGAATTCACTATCTTCATAAATAGCTTCTAAGGTAAGTTGGCTATTTTTGTTGTTATCTATATCGATAGTGTTGTTTTGTGTTTTGGTTTGATCATAAATTGTACTTTGACAAGCTACTAAGGAGCTAACAAGAAGTGCTCCGGTAACCCAGCGGGTAAAATGTTTTAGATGCATTTGTATTCCTCAAATTAGATAAGATCACTATAAAGAGTATACAATTTGTACGCAATTTATTTTCAATAATTTTACATTATTAAATCGTAAAGATTTCTTTATGCTAGCTTGCTGTCATTTTAAATTTTATTTCGATACATGTTGAAAACTGCTAGTTAACCCTCATTAAGTAACGATGGATCAATGGAGGGTAGAACAATGCAAAATGCACTAGAAATTGCAGGGTTAAGAAAAGTCTATAAAGGTGGCTTTGAAGCACTGAAAGGCATAGATTTAACGGTTAAGCAAGGGGACTTTTTTGCTTTATTGGGGCCGAATGGCGCAGGTAAATCAACCACTATTGGCATTATCACTTCATTAGTAAATAAGACGGGCGGTAAGGTTTCGGTTTTTGGTTATGACATTGATGAAAAATTGGAAATTGCTAAAAGCTTTATCGGTTTAGTGCCGCAGGAGTTTAATTTTAATCAATTTGAGTCATTAATTACTATATTAGTTAATCAGGCCGGATACTACGGTGTTGAGCGTAAATTAGCGCATCAACGTGCTGAAAAGTATTTAAAACAATTAGATTTATGGGATAAACGAGATAATTCAGCAAGAATGTTATCTGGCGGTATGAAACGACGTTTGATGATTGCACGGGCATTGATGCATGAGCCTAAAGTATTAATTCTTGATGAACCTACCGCGGGTGTTGATATTGAATTACGTCGTTCGATGTGGGAATTTCTCCGTAAACTGAATGAGCAGGGGATCACCATCATTCTCACTACCCATTATTTAGAAGAAGCTGAAATGTTGTGTCGTAATATCGCTATTATAGACAATGGAATTATCGTGAAAAATACCGATATGAAGTCTTTACTGGCTACTTTAGATGTGGAAACTTTTATTTTAGATCTGGCGTTAGGTGGACCAAAAGCTAGCTTAAGCGGATTTTGTACTCGACAGATTGATGATCATACCTTGGAAGTTGATGTGAAAAAGTTGCAAAGTATTAATGAAGTTTTTACCCAACTTACTGAACAAGGCGTTTCTGTGCAAAGTATGCGAAATAAAAGTAATCGCTTAGAAGAGCTTTTTGTACATTTAACTGGGGGCAATGCTTCTGGTAGCAGTGTTTCAGATAGCAAAACTTCATCATCAGCTCAAGGGGGAAATTAGTATGTCAGCATCCGTCAATCGTATTGCATTAAAAAGCATATTATATAAAGAAGTGCACCGATTTATGCGTATTTGGGTGCAAACATTAGTGCCCCCTGCGATCACCATAAGTTTGTATTTTGTTATATTTGGTGAGTTAATCGGAGCGCGCATCGGTCAAATGGGTGGTTTTGACTATATGTCGTTTATTGTCCCCGGTTTGATAATGATGAGTGTTATTACTAACTCTTATTCAAATGTCGCCTCATCATTTTTCAGTGCAAAATGGCAACGTAATGTTGAAGAAATGTTGGTTGCTCCGGTGCCAAATTGGGTTATTGTTGCAGGCTATGTTGGCGGCGGTATGACCCGGGGTATTCTAGTAGGGCTAATTGTTACGTTAATTTCACTACTTTTTGTGGATATCCAAATTCACAATATTTGGGTAATTATTGCTACAGTTTGTCTTACTTCAGCTGTATTTGCTTTAGGTGGACTTATCAATGCAATTTTTGCGGGTAGCTTTGACGATATTTCTATTATTCCAACGTTTGTTTTAACACCGCTTACTTATTTGGGCGGCGTGTTTTATTCTATCAGTTTATTACCGGAGTTTTGGCAGGGAGTTTCACAACTTAATCCGATTGTTTATATGATTAATGCATTTCGTTATGGATTTCTTGGCATTTCTGATGTCAGTCTAACCGTGGCTTTCGGTGTGATCGGCATTTTTATTGTATCTTTATTTACCATTGCAATGACCTTGATTACTAAAGGTATAGGTTTGCGTACTTAAACAAAACGATGCGTATTTAAATATCCCAAAGAACAGGAAATAAATTGATGTCAGGTGATTCTATGCCAGGTGATTCTAAAGTTATAGTGACTAATCAAAGTGGACTTCATGAAAAGTTAGATGAGGTGGTGAATAAACATTTATCTAATCAATTTCAAAAACCATTCCAGCAGCATACTAAACAGGCTTTCACTGAAATAGATGCAATTGTTCAGCAATTTGAGGGTGAAATCATCCTCGATGCCTGTTGTGGTGTTGGTCAAAGTACACGGATTTTGGCACAACAAAATCCTGATGCTTTGGTCATTGGAGTTGATAAATCAGCCCATAGACTGAATCGAAATGTAGAACAGATTAAACTTGAGGATGATGTTGTTACCGCAGAAAATTATCATTTGATCCGGGCAGATTTGAATGACTTTTACCGTTTGGTACTGGCGGCCAAATGGCCAGTAACACGTCATTATGTGTTGTATCCAAATCCATGGCCAAAATCGAAGCATTTACAACGACGTTGGCATGGCAGTGGGGTATTTCCGCAAATGATTAAAATTGGTCAGCAAATAATTTTGCGTAGCAATTGGTTAATATATTTGCAGGAATTTTTGCAGGCGGCTGAAATTGCGGGGTTAACCGGGGAAATAGAATCATTTGTCAGTGCTGAGCCGTTAACGCCGTTTGAAGCAAAATATCAAGCGAGTGGGCAGCAATGTTGGCAACTGGTTTTGATTACGAATTGAGAGCAAATTAACTAATAGTTAGTTAAAAGCACGATATTACCGATTTTTATTGAAATACATGTTTGTTTTTTCTTTTAAATTCAATGAGATATTGTTTGGCACAAACTTTGTTTAGTATTCCTTATTCTAGTTCTTTTACTTGTTTCAGGAAGGAATATTATGATCAGGAATATTAAAAAATGCGTTTTAATTCCAGCATTAAGCACTATAGCAATTATTCAAATAGCGTTGGTTTATGCTAGTTTATCGCTTTAATAGATCGGAAAGTTAGAGACTTTTGCTTCATATTTTATTACAGTGCGTTCTTAGTTCAACATAGGAAGTTCAGCACAGGTAGTTCTACACTTGTGGATCAACAAGTTCGAAAAAGTGAAATAGAATGGCATCCGTCAAAAAAGCAGCAAAAGCAACTGAGCAGTATTTACATCGTATATTTACAATTCCTGAAGCGCCGGATTCAACTTTAGGGCGTATCGAAAAAGAGATCTCAGAAAATTTAGCGGGTTTTTTAGGTGATCGTATTGTTGCCACCAACAATGCATTAACTGATATTGAGAACGATTTTTGTGATGCGACATTGCCGGAAGAACCTGAATTTGTTTCAGATCATATGCATCATTTGCTTGATAAGCTAGTTTCCCAATCAGTACACACTTCCAGTCCAAGTTTCATTGGACATATGACTTCAGCGCTACCTTATTTTATTTTGTCGTTAACAAAGTTGATGGTTGGTCTGAATCAAAATTTAGTAAAAGTTGAAACATCGAAAGCTTTTACTCCTTTAGAGCGTCAAGTACTTGGTATGATGCATAATCTTGTGTATCAGGAGCAAGAGAGTTTTTATCAGCAATGGATGCACAGCGCTAATCACTCATTAGGTGCCTTCTGCTCTGGTGGTACTGTCGCTAATATAACGGCACTGTGGGTGGCAAGAAACAATTTACTGAAAGCTGACGGTAGCTTTAAAGGGGTCGCCAGAGAAGGTCTTTTTAATGCATTTAAACATTACGGGTATGACGGCTTAGCCATATTAGTGTCTGCACGTGGTCATTATTCATTAAAAAAATCAGCTGATCTTTTGGGTATTGGTCAAGAAAATGTCATTGAAATCCCGACAGATGAATTTAACAAAATTGATTGTCAAAAATTACTTGTTAAATGCCGGGAATTAACTGAAAAAAACATTAAAATATTGTCTATCGTTGGTGTTGCTGGTACGACAGAAACAGGCAACATTGATCCTTTAGACAAATTAGCCGATATTGCTCAGCAATATCAGTGTAATTTTCATGTTGACGCTGCGTGGGGCGGCGCGACCTTACTATCAAATAAATACCGGCCGTTGCTTAAAGGTATTGAACGGGCAGATTCAGTTACCATTGACGCGCATAAACAAATGTATGTTCCTATGGGGGCAGGTCTGATTGTTTTTAAAGATCCCACCGCTGTGAGCGCGATAGAACATCATGCCGAATATATCATACGTAAGGGCGCTAAAGATTTGGGCAGTCATACCCTTGAAGGTTCACGTCCTGGCATGGCGATGTTAGTTTATTCATGTCTGCATATTATTAGCCGGCCGGGATATGAAATGCTGTTCAATCAAGGGATTGAAAAAGCGAATTATTTTGCTGACTTAATCGATCAACATTCGGATTTTGAGTTAATCACCCGACCAGAATTATGTTTATTGACTTATAGATATGTTCCCGAATCGGTACAAAAAATTCTAAAAACTGGTACAAGTTTGCAGCAGGCAAAAATTAATGTTTTGCTGGATAAATTAACTAAAATTATTCAAAAACGTCAGCGTGAAAACGGTAAATCTTTTGTCTCTCGTACTAAGATTGAAGCTGCTCGATATGATGGCGCTAAAACACTGGTTTTTCGTGTGGTTTTGGCAAATCCATTAACCAGCCGAGAGATCTTAGTTGATATTTTGCAAGAACAGTGTGAGTTGGCGAAAGAAAGTATTAGTCTTCTTCCTGAGTTTAATGAATATATTTAATATGTTATTACGAGTATTTAAAATCAGTAATTCATATCAGTAATTCATATCAGTAATTAAAAGGTGACGGTCGTTGAGGGTTTTCACTCTAGCTAACCGTCATTCTTAGATCTATTAATCAGTCTAAATATTTACCTGAATATTATCAATTAACCGTGCTTTACCACAAAAAGCAGATGCTAGAATAGCTAGATTTTTATCGCTTTCTGTCGCTTTCGCTAATGTGTAAGCATGACAAATACTGATGTAATCGGTGGTTAATCCAGCTTGATTGATCTTTTCACCCGCTTGCTGACAAAGTTGGTCGAAGTTCTTGTTGGTTTTTATTTGTTGCGCAAGCCATTGTAATGTTTGATACAAACTCGGAGCAATCAGTCTTTCTTCAGTGGTTAAATACCCATTTCTTGAACTCATTGCTAAACCTGAATCCTCCCGAATAATTTCAACAGGAATGATTTCAACCGGCATGGATAAATCATCAACCATGGTTTGAATAATTTGTAATTGTTGATAATCTTTTGAGCCAAAACAGGCAACATCAGGTTGAACCAAATTAAACAATTTACATACCACAGTGGCGACACCACGGAAATGTCCTGGTCTGCTTTTTCCGCAGTACAAATTGGATATATTAGGCACTTCCACAAAGGTATTGTCGGTATAACCTTTTGGATAAATAATGTCAGAAGTTGGGATAAACAGTAGATCTGTGTCTTCAGCAATTAATCTGTTTTCATCTTGCTCAAGTGTTTTTGGATAATTGTCTATGTCTTCACTTAGACCAAATTGCATTGGATTGATAAAAATACTGACGATAACTTTATCTGCATATTGATGTGCAGATTTGACCAGAGCAAGGTGACCGTCATGTAAATTCCCCATAGTCGGGACAAAGGCAATTTTTAAATCTTGCATTCGCCATTCTTTAACTTGCTGGCGAAGCGATTGAATATCATTAACTATTTTCATTGTTTATTACTTGATGTTGGCTTGTAAAAAAATAAATTTCGTTGTCATGTTAATCAGTATTACTATTTAAATATGTGATCAGGACCAGGGAAATTCCCCTTAGATACTTCAGAGATATAAAGCTCAATGGCTTTTTTAATATCGCCGGTATCAATAAGGAAATTTCTGGAAAATTTTGGCATATAACTACAAGAAATGCCTAAAGCATCATGCATTACCAGTATTTGCCCGTCAGTGTGCCAACCTGCGCCAATACCTATTGTAGGAACGGTAACTGCCTGTGAAATTGCTTGCCCTAACTCATTGGGAATACATTCTAAAACGAGTAGTTGCACACCGGCTACTTCAAGTTCTTTTGCTTGTTTTATTATATCCAGGGCTTGATCTTCTTCACGCCCTTGTACTTTAAAACCACCTAATAAATGTACTGATTGAGGTGTTAAACCTAAATGACCACAAACCGAAATGCCGCGCTCAACCAAGCCTTTAATTGTTTCAACTAACCAGCTGCCACCTTCCATTTTGACCATGTTTGCACCAGCTTGCATAAGTTTTGCTGCGTTTTCAAAACATTGCTCTTTGGTCGCATAACTCATAAAAGGCATGTCACTGATAATTAAGGTTTCATCAACACCTTTGCTTACACAGTGGGTATGGTAAGCCATATCGTCAATAGAAACAGGAATGGTATCGTCATGCCCTTGAAGAACCATACCAAGGGAGTCACCAATTAAAATTGCGTGAATGCCTGCTTGATCGAAAAGCTTGGCAAAACTTGCATCGTAAGCAGTGATGGTGGAAATTTTTTGACCTTGTTGTTTCATTTTTAACAAGGTTGATGTGGTAATTTTAGCCATAATATTTTCCAAAAAAAATTATTATTTGAGTAAATACTCAGTGCGCTTACCTTCGCATAAAAGCATTATTAGCGCAACTTACAAATCAGTTGCTGTAAACGTTAAGTCCATTTTTATCAATATTTTGACTCAAGGACAAAACCTTATCACCATCTGGCAATATTAAGTCATGGGCTATTTCAGCTAAAGGTAATAAAACAAATTCTCTCTGTTTTAAACCATAATGAGGAACAATTAAACGCTGACTGTTGATAACTTCGTTGCCAAAAAGCAATATATCTAAATCAAGAATTCTTGCGCCCCAGCGGTTATCTTTGCGAACTCGTCCTGCTTTATTTTCAATGGCTTGTAAGGAGTCTAAAAGTGCTAGTGCCGATAAATTGGTTTCCATAGCCAATACCGCATTAATGTAATCGGGCTGGTCTTGTGGTCCCATTGGTCGACTGAAATAAATCGAAGAGACACACGTTACATTACTGTCGTCGATGTCTTGTACAGCAGTAATAGCTTGGTGAATTTGCATCACAGGATCAGACAAATTACTGCCAAGTCCTATATAAGCGGTGATCATGAGTCAGTTGTATTACTTATAGCTGAAGCTTTAGGCTTGCGACGTTGTTTTGTTGAACGGCGTGCCCCGGTACGATTACTTGTAACACTTTTTATCATTTGTGCTTGAGTTTCTGGGTTTACTGATTGAAAGTCTGTCCACCATTTTGCGAGTTCTTGTAATGAATTTTCATGTACCTGAGTATTTTGATCGCCAAGTTCTTGTTCTATTTGAGCTCTAAGCAGTAGAAAATCGTATCCAGCTCTAAATTTAGGATGTTCAAAAGTTTTGTAAGCTCGTTTTCCTTCGCGTCGAACTAATTTGTCCTGCAAAATCCAAATGTCTTTCATTACGGCTTGAAAACGTTTGGGAATGGCAATGCTACGTTGTTGTTCACTCATTATTTCATTAAGCGCGGAAAAAAACGCATCTTGAACCGATAATTGCGCAGTGGCATTTAAACGTTTGATATGTGTCTGTAATGGATGCCAAAGTAAAACAGCGAATAAAAATGCTGGTGTTACACGTTGATCATTATCAATTCGTTTATCGGTATTAGCCATGCCGAGGTTAATGAAATTGCTCATTTCACTGTTTGTTTGCGTATTATCTTGTTCAAGCATGTGGTCAACGGCAGGGAAAAAATATTTGAATAAACCGTATTCACGTAATAAATCGAAGTTGGCAATTGCTTTGCCTGAAATGAACATTTTAAGAAATTCTTCAAACATTCTCGGTGCAGGGATATTGGCCAGTAATGGCCCAAGTTCTTTAATTGGAGCATCGGTTGCAACATTGATGGTCATATCTAATTTAGTTGCAAAACGAATGGCACGTAGCATACGTACGGGGTCTTCGCGATATCGTGTTTCAGGTTCGCCAATTAAACGAATTTCTCTGTTGTGAATATCGGCTATACCGTTGGCGAAGTCATGTACTTTATAATCAGAGGCAGAATAGTACAGCGCGTTAATAGAAAAATCCCGGCGTTGGGCATCTTCTTCAATAGAGCCGTAAATATTGTCACGTAACAGCATTCCATGTTCGCTTTGCTTAGACGTTTTTTGACAATTTTTCTCTTTAGCGGGAGCCGTTTCATGATGTCCTCTAAAAGTAGCCACTTCTATTATTTCCCGACCAAATACAATATGGGCCAGGCGAAAGCGGCGACCAATTAAACGGCAATTGCGAAACAGATCTTTAATTTGTTCAGGAGTCGCATTGGTGGCAATATCAAAGTCTTTAGGTTTAATACCTAATAGCAGGTCTCTGACCGCACCGCCAACCAGATATGCTTCATAACCGCCTTTATTTAATCTATAAAGTACTTTTAACGCATTGGTACTGATATATTTTCGAGAAACAGAGTGTTGATCACGTGTTAAAACGATTGGTTTGGCAAATGCTTCTGCTTTGGGTTTTTTTTTAATTCTTTTACTTAAAACCTTTTTACACAAATTAATCACGCTTTTGATAATCTTAGACTCCGGTTGTCGAAATAATGTTGTGATTCAGCAGTTTGTACCCAAGGATATTGAGTATAACTCCCAGCTGTTGTAGCTTAGATATCAGAATCGCGCGCAATGATATAACAGTAGCGCTCAAAAGAGAATAAAAAACAAGCGGTAAAGCTTTATTTTAAAAATATTTAATGACAGGGGATGATTTCCTGCATTTTCGGAATTTTGTCAATTGACCAGTTTTTTATTGCCCAATTAATAATTTCACTTACAGAACAATTAGTTAAAAGAGAGGGAGGTTGTTGACCTAAAAATTGCAATGCGGCAATTAACGCTGGTTGTGGATTTTTGATATCAATTACAGGCGCATTATTTTGTTTACTTAATTTATAGCCCTCTTCAGTAACAGCTAACGGCACATGGCCAAATTGTGGTGAAGGTCGATTAAGTATCTGGTAAAAACTCATTTGTCTTGCGGTAGGTTGTATCAGATCGCACCCTCGGATCACATGTGTTATGTTTTGAAATATATCATCTACCACCACAGCAAGCTGATAAGCGTATAAACCATCTTTTCTCACTAAAGTGAAATCTTCTTGTGCTAAGTCCTGATCACAATATACTTGCCCCTGAATAAGATCTGAATAGTTAACTGTTGCGGTGCCGTTAATTAATCTTGTTGCACAGTTATTATTCCTGTGATGTAAATCTCTGCAATGGCCTTGATAAGTGCCGCCAACCGCCTTTATTTCCGCCCGGGTACATTGACAATAATAACTAAGGTTTTGCTCAGTTAGGTAAGCTAGAACGTCTTCATATACCGGAGATTGCTCGCTTTGATAAAGTACAGATTCATCCCAGTGTAAACCGAATGTTTCTAAGGTTTTTAAGATGGCACTACTTGCACCTGCTTGTTCTCTTGGTGGATCAATATCTTCAAGTCGAACCAACCAGATACCTTGCTGATGTTTCGCATCTAAAAAGCTAGCGAGCGCCGTAATTAGCGAACCAAAATGCAGTAAACCTGAAGGAGATGGAGCAAAGCGACCACGATACATTGAAGGTGGTCGCTGAGATTCATTTTGAATTTTCGTTGGCAGAAGTGAAGATGGCAGTGCCATAATTTGTCACTTAAGGATGATTGGAATTATCAACCTGCTAATTGGCGTTCTTTAATTTCAGCCAAAGTTTTGCATTCGATACATAAATCAGCCGTAGGACGTGCTTCTAAACGACGAATTCCTATTTCTATGCCACAAGAATTACAAAAACCAAAATCATCTTCTTCGATAAGTTGTAAGGTTTTTTCAATTTTTTTAATTAATTTACGTTCACGATCTCTAGTGCGAAGTTCTAAACTGAACTCTTCTTCCTGAGCTGCACGATCTACGGGATCCGGAAAGTTAGCAGCTTCATCTTGCATATGAACAAGAGTACGATCAACTTCTTCACGTAGTTGTATGCGCCATGCATCTAGAATTTTTTTGAAATGTTCTAGTTGCGGAGTTTCCATGTATTCTTCACCAGCTTTTTCTTGATATGGCTCTACGCCAGCTAATGCTAAAATACCTAATGCTTTATTTTTGCTGTTTGGCATGCTTATTCTCCTAATGCTACATAGCCCTAAGTAGATATCTTTCCGATGAGCGAACCGATACGGGATATCTCTTGGTTGCAATTGCCAATAATAAATAGACTTTAATGTTTCACGTCTATATTGTGTCACAGTTAAAAAAATTCAAGTCCAAGAAGTAAATAAATATTTTTTTTATTAAAAATCAAAGTGTTGAGTTTGATTTATCTACCTATACCCTGACCGTTCAACCTAAACTGTGAGCAAGCTTTTACCAAGTTTTGCTAGGGTTAGTCAATATTTTTTGTGAATGTATCCTACATCACTAGTTCAAAAAAATCGAACCACCTATTTATATTACTTTATATTTACCGATATTTCCTGTTTGATTGTAAATTCCAGACCGTTTTCATATTCGGTAAAAAATGTTTTATAAGCGATAACTTCAACTCCTGATGCCTGGGCAACTTTTAATAAATGTGCATAAAGGGGGTCAACGTGAGCGGCTGCCTGAACTGAATTTATTCCTGAATGTAAAACAGCAAATAGTAATACGGCTCTATGTCCTTGCTGTGCGAGTAACGTTAATTCACGTAAATGTTTTTGTCCGCGCAGGGTAACAGCATCGGGAAAGAAACCTTGACCGTCCTGAAGTAAAGTAACGCTTTTTACTTCTACATAAACTTTAGTGGGTTCTGGTCGGTTGTTTTTTGGAAAAGTAAGTACAAAATCGATTTTACTATTCTCTGAGCCATATTTAACTTCGCGTTTTAGCTCAATAAAATCAGATAATCCAGTAATAACGCCAGCGTTTAATGCTTCTTCAACTAACTGATTAGCGCGGATTGTATTAACGCAAATATAGTGATTGTTTTGTGTCTGGTTAATTTCCCAACTGTTGGCATATTTGCGTTTTGGGTTATCTGATGTGCTGTACCACACAATATCGTTCGGGGTCGCGCAACCTGTCATTGCACCAGTGTTGGCACAGTGCATGGTTTTTGTTGTCCCATCTGGCAGTTTTACGTCGGCTAAAAATCGTTTATAACGTTTGATTAAATGGCCTGAGTTTAATGCTAGTTTCATAAGTGATTTGCTTTGGACCATTTCGTGGCATTTCTGTGTGTATGCCGCTAAGATTAAATTTATACTTAGGCGGTGTAAACGGTTTAAAAATAAAAAATTCAAATAATTCACGCGGTGACGTATGTGGTCACATACGTGGTGATACAAAATAGGGAACAATTATGACTCAGGTAGCAAATATTCTGCTTAGCACGAATTCTTCAAAGAGGAGTCTTGCAACTCAAAATTGGCAAGTTGACAATTTAGTACAAATTGTTGGTGATGATATTGTTATTTCGTTAAAAGACGAACAACATTTTTTAAGACAAATCCAAATAGCGGCTCGAAAAATTGAAAAAATGGGTCTTAAGCATGCAAAATTAGCAGGTGAGCATTGGGACGAATCCAGTCAATGGGCATTTGCTTTAGGTTTCACTTGCGTGGGACAACTGGTGAATGTTGAATTTACGGGAACAGAGCAAACCATCAATGCTTTAAATGATAAATTAGCGGTTTATGCTTGGAGTCGTGATTTAACGAATCAAACACCGGAGCAATTAACACCAATAAAACTGGCTGAATTGGCAACCGAGTATTTAAAGGCTCAAGCTCCTGCTTATGTTACTTCAACCAATATTTGTGGTGAAGCTTTGTTAGAACACCGCTGGGCTGGTATTTATAATGTGGGTAAAGGCAGTGTTAATGCACCTTGTTTGTTGGAAATTGATTACAATCCAACAGGGGATCCTGATGCGGTTGTTTCCGCGAGTCTAGTTGGTAAAGGCATTACTTTTGATAGTGGTGGTTATAGTATAAAAACCAGCCAGGGCATGTTCGATATGAAATGCGACATGGGTGGTGCTGCAGTGGTTGCCGGAGCGTTGGCGCTTGCTATTCGTCAGGGGTTAGATAAACGGGTTAAGCTATTTTTGTGCTGTGCTGAAAATATGGTTAGCAGTAATGCTTATAAGCTAGGTGATATTTTAACTTATAAAAATGGCGTTACGGTTGAAATTGCCAATACAGACGCTGAAGGCCGTATAGTTTTGGCTGATGGTTTAATGGCTGCCGTTGAAACAGGCTCACCGCTTATTTTGAATGCAGCTACTTTGACAGGCGCTTCTGTAATGGCTACGGGTGGAGATTACACCGCATTATTCTCTTTAGATGAAGCATTGATGGAGAAAATGAAATCGTCAGCTAAAAATGTCAATGAACCTGTCTGGTCATTGCCACTGGAAACATGGCATCAAAATAATTGCCCGTCATCTTTTGCTGATACAGCGAATAGTCGAATACAAAAAGGTGGTGGAGCAGGTGGCGCCAGTAATGCTGCAGGGTTCTTATCCCGTTTTGTTCCTGATAATGGTAAAGGCTGGATACATTTAGATTTAGCGGCTGCTTATCATGGCTCTGCTACTAATTTATGGGCTGTTGGAGCTACGGGGCAGGGAATTGCTACCATAGCCGAATTATTAAAAACAGTTTAAGTTAACGGCATAATTGTATTGTTAAAAATCAGCAAATTCTGAAATAAGTATGTGCTAAATATACCCAAGCAGCTAAAGTTTTAGTGCTTTGGGTATATTATTCAACACATTATCGTACTCGCTTTTGTTACTGGATGATCGCATTATTTAGTCAATAGGCCATGTTTTTACTGGTTGATAGCACACACTCGATTCAGTCGAAATTGATTGATACAAGCTAAAGCTGCTGATTTCAATAGTGAGTTTTTTTTTCAATGGTGTTAGCTGTTGTCCGCTAGCTTTACGATACATTGAGATATGAGGTCTAAAAGGCCTACTTTCCTGGAACAATCCAATATTTTTAGCACAAGCACTCAGTTCACCGGCTAATAACTTCAACCATTGCGGTGAAGCGTTGATACCGAGAAAAAGAACTTTAGGTTTTTTAAATAATTCACAATGATCAAATGATAATACTTTAGGCTGCACTTTTTTTATTTGGGGCTTTATTTCCCGCTTTGTTTTAGCGCGAAGTTGCCCTGCAATTTGACTTGCTTCGCTCATTAATATTTTTTGTTGTTCTTTGGATATTGTACCTAAAAATGCAAGGGTGACATGAAAGTTAGCGTGTGGAACACATTTGAATGGGAAGTTTAAGTGCAGGTGTCTCCAATTAGCCAATTTTTGTTTATCAGTATCAGGAATATCTAAAGCAAAAAATAATCTATTCATAAAAGTTGATCACATTTTTTGGTAATGATAATTCAGTTGATGATAATTCAGTTGAAGATAATTATCATTTATTTGTCTGGCCAATTTTTTTGGCGGAAACGTTGTTAACGTTCGACTAGTCGCTGTACTTTTAGCTTAGTTTATCCTACAAATTTAGTTGAGTTCTTCTTAATATATCTCTTATTTTATTTCAGAAATATATTAATTATTAATATAAGATACCAACTATAGCTACCCACAATAAATATAATATTTTGATGCCAAACACCTTACCCATAGAAGCGATAAAATCTTCGTTACTATCTGCCTTAAATACTCATAATACGTTAGTACTTTCTGCACCACCAGGAGCAGGGAAATCAACATGCCTGCCATTATGGTTGCTTGATATAGAAGAATTTTCATCAAAAAAAATATATTTATTACAACCACGGCGTATCGCCGTGAAAAATATTGCCACTTATTTAGCTAAGCAACTTGGTGAGCCTGTTGGTAAAACCGTTGGTTACAGGTTACGTAACGACAATAAAGTGTCAGCTTCTACACGTTTAGAAGTGATCACCGAGGGAATATTAACGCAAATAATTCAAAATGATGCTGAACTGGCTGATTGTGCTTTGATTGTGTTAGATGAATTTCATGAACGTTCATTGCATGCTGATTTGGCTTTTGCTCTAGCACGTGATGTTCAACTGAATTTAAATGAAGATTTAAAAATATTGATCATGTCAGCAACACTGGCGGTGGAAAGTTTGTTAAAGCAATTACCCGACTCAATTGCTTTACACAGTGAAGGGCGTAGTTTCCCTGTTGAAGTGAGTTATCAGGCTCCTCCTTCATCAAAGTTTTGGCGGGAGCATGCGCTGAAAGTTATTAAACATTCAGCTAAGCAACATTCAGGTTCTATTTTAGTGTTTTTACCCGGTGTGGCTGATATTCGTTATTTAGTTGAAGGTTTAACATCTGAATTACCCGATAATATGCTGCTATGTCCATTATACGGAGAGTTGTCTTTAGCTGAGCAGCAACAGGCAATATTACCCGCTCAGGCAGGTATGAATAAATTAGTATTGGCAACCAACATTGCTGAAACCAGTTTAACGATTGAGGGGGTGAATTTAGTTATTGATTGTGGTTTGGAAAAAATAGCGCTTTACCAGCAGCAATCTCTTACCAACAGATTACACCAGCAAGTTATTTCTAAATCGTCAGCGGTTCAACGGACAGGACGGGCAGGTCGATTAATGCCGGGTCAGTGTATTCGATTATTTCCTCAGGAAGATTTTGATCGTCGTCGTGAATTTAATATCAGTGAAATTCAGCAAACTGATCTTTTACCTTTGCTAATTGAAGCTGCCCGCTGGGGAGTTAAACAATTATCAGACTTGCCCTTATTAGAATTTCCTGAAAAAAATAGAGAGCAATTAGCTTGGCAAGAGTTGCAACAATTATCAATTGTAGATGAAAAAAGGCGTTTAAATGCTCATGGACAAAAAGTAGCACAATTAGGATGTCATCCAAGGTTTGCGCATATGATTGTTATCGGGCAGCAATTAGAGCAACGTGGGCGAGGTAAAAATTTAGCTGCTTTGGCTTGCGTGATCGCCGCATTATTAGAAGAAAGAGATATTTTTCGTAATGAAAGAGCAAGATATGATTGTGATCTGCGTCATCGAATTAGTGAGTTAATGGAACAAAGGGCATCGGCTAAAAATCATCATCGCAACCATCACCATACTTACCAACACAGTCATAAACGCATTATTGACCAAGCGCAGAGATTAGCGACCAAAATTAATATTTCAATAATAAAAGATTGTCCAATAGAGCATACCGGAACGTTGCTGGCATTAGCCTACCCTGAACGAGTCGCAAAATATCGTGGTAGAGTGGGGGAGTTTTTAGCAAGTAATGGCAAAGGTATTAGCCTTAATGACGAAGACGCCTTGGCTTGTCAGTCTTATTTAGTCGCTGCACAAATTAGTCAGTATCAACAAAAAATGCAGATCCGTTTAGCTGCCCCTGTTGATTTAGACGACCTGCTAGATTGGGAAATAATTAGCGTTAACAGTGAAGTAAT
The DNA here is from genome assembly GCA_013216005.1 of Alteromonadaceae bacterium. Classification (GTDB taxonomy): domain Bacteria; phylum Pseudomonadota; class Gammaproteobacteria; order Enterobacterales; family Alteromonadaceae; genus JABSOI01. Next base: position 17,909 of record JABSOJ010000047.1, read on the forward strand.
AACGTCTTACGACGACAAACAAAATAGAATTATAGCCGTGCAACAGTCAAAACTTGGCGCAATTGTTATTGAAGAAAAATCGTTAAGTGCAAGTTTAACCGAGCAGCAAATAACAAGCATGTGGCAAGCGCAATTGCAGATGAAAGGTTTGGATTTATTGCAGTGGCAAGACAAGGATAAATTACTGTTAGCGCGGTGGCGCTGGATAAATGTGTATCAAACGCAATTGGATTTTCCAGAAGCTTCTGAGCAAGCATTACTGCAACAATTATCAACTTGGTTTGCTCCCTATGTAGGGAAAATAAAAACCAAAGCGCAACTACAAAAACTAAAGTTATCAGAAATGTTATTAACCTTGTTGGATTATAAACAGCAACAACAATTATCAAAACTGGCACCAACACATTTTATTGGTCCTACAGGGCGAAATTGTCCTATTCGTTACACCCAAGAACAGTACCCGACAGTTTCTTTACCCATGCAGGAGCTTTACGGTGTTAAAGTGACACCTTGGGTTGGAGAATCATTAACAAATAATTCAGTTCCCTTGAAATTGGAATTACTCTCGCCAGCACAACGACCGATACAGGTGACTCAAGATCTGGTGAAATTCTGGCAAGGGAGTTATAAGGCCGTACAGAAGGATATGAAATCACAATATCCTAAACACTATTGGCCTGATGATCCCATCAATGCAAAAGCGACTAATAAAACTAAAAGGCATATTAAAACTTAGTGTAATTGTGTTTAGTGGTAGTTTGTTGTGTTGAATTGATGGGTTACGTACTAGCTAGTGCCCATCCATAAACGGATGTTTTTTCATCTGAACTTTAAAATTAGTCATCAAAATAATTTTAGTTTGTTGCCA
>JABSOJ010000488.1 GCA_013216005.1 Alteromonadaceae bacterium
AACCAATTTATCGCCTAACCCTTTAAAAATAGGGGATTCATCGAGGGACAACAGTATTATGGAACAGAGCCTTAATTTTACTATTAATTTATATAAACTAAATCAACAAAGCAAATGTTAACTACTTATCTGAAATATCAATAATATAAATTTGTGACTATAATCTTCTACCGATTTATCTCGGCGAACTGGGTGTCCAGTTTTTTGTTCATTTTTTTGTATAGCTTTTTGTAAAAAAGCCCGATGTTATCTGACATCTGGCTTTTTTAATCTTTAAGTGTTCATCTTAAATTAGCTGAGAATATTATTCAGCACGTATTTAAGGATTCCACTCCATATTTAAAGTTATGCCGCTTGCTGCAGTGTAACCGTAAATGCCAATTTTCCATGTATCAGCTGTTGGGCTGGTAAATGAACAGGATTCTGTGTTGCCACCAGCCCATGAACGACAGTCATATGTTGAAGTAGTTGGGTTATTAGCGCCGCGTCTAACGTACATATCAGCATCGCCTGTTCCGCCACTTAAATTAACATTAAATGTTGCCATACCTGCCGGGATATCAACGGTGTAATATTTCCATGATTTCCTGCCAACACTGATGTTTGATTCTGAGCTACTTCCACCTGTTCCACCTGAAGCTTCAGTATAGCTACCCGTTAAGCTAACACCTGAGAAAGTTGAATAGGCTTTAATACGTACATGATATTTACCATCTGTAGAAGTTCCGGTACAACTTTCAGCATTACCGCCTACGTATGGACGACAATCATAACTGCTGTCAGTTGGCGCAGAGCCAAATTTCACATACAAATCAGCATCACCTGAACCACCGCTCATGTTAAAATTAATATTGGTAGCACCTGCAGGCACTTCCAGAGTGAAATTAAGCTCATTACCTGAAGATGCACTCAAACTAGTTTTAGCTACACCATTTTCAAGAACAGTAATACCAGGTGGGGTTGTGTCGCCTTCAAGCATATTGTGGTTTTCAAAATGCGCCTGATAAACATCTGCATGTGGACCGCTGGGATAAAGCGCTCCAGCTGCTGCCACTATGGCACCGGCAACATCACGCATGGTCAGGTTTGAACCCAAACCAAAGTGTGCCTGTAATATAATTTGGTCCATTTCTGAACGTGGTCTGCCCTGTGCCATCAACTCTTTCAATGCCTGAAATAATGGCGTTGACCAGAGTTCGTCACCATTGATACCATTGACATTGCTGTGAGCTGGGTAGCTTTTACTTGGATCATATTGAGCCGTGGTAAGGTTCATTACCCGGCCTGGCCAGCTTGATGCACTCTGCCCGTCCCATGTGAACACTTCATCAGGGTTGAACGTTTCCCCGTTAGGGGTGCTGTAGCTGTAAGAACCCGCCCAGTAATCACCAAAACCTTCACCCATGGCTCCGGTATCGCCGCCGCTCCAGTTGTTGTTGATATTGCGGTGAATAGCATGGCCGTATTCATGTAAAATAACATCAGCATCTTCATTATCATCAACGCCACCATGACCAAAGGCCAGATAATCACTGCTGCCACCATAACTGTAATGTGAGTTATCTGCTCCCTGAACACCGTCGGTATCAACCCGTAAGGCACGTTCAATGATACCTGTGGCGCCAGTGAAGCCTAAGCTTTGAATGTAGCGCTGGTTTTGGTCAATATGGAAGTATGTAGTAGCATCATTGAAAGCATTGTTGCCACGTTTGGCTGTCCAACTACCAGTACTGGTGCTGGGTGCCGTGGTTGGCGTTTCAATTTCGGTGATATTAACATACTCACCGTCAAAGCTGTATACGCCATTGCTTAAAGTCAAGCCTTGTAAGGTACGGGTAAGGTACGCAGCGTTGAAACTCGATGCAGGAAAGTTATCTTCCAAAGTCTCATCTGCCAGCGTTGTGCGCGGATCTGGATCAAACACCAGGGCAGTGGTAGAGGCAATAACAGTAGCAACAGAAGAGGCTTGCAGCTTGTCAACGCTGTTTTTGGCTTGAGCAGCTATGATCATTCTTCTGGTTTCTGTCTTACGGTTTAATACTGGTGTGGTTCGCTTGTTTAATTCCACAATAGAGGGCATTTTACCATGGCGGCGTAAAGTAGTTGAATGGCTGTCGATCAAGTTGCCGTTATCGGCATCGATATACATCATGTGGCCACCCGTGTCGCCTTCGGCACCAATGTGAATACGGTAAGTCAGTTTGAACTCACCATCTGCACCAACGTGATAAACCAGTTTGCTATTCGGTACACTGGTGAGTTTGTCTCTAACCTGTAGAATATTCCAGGCATGGTCAATCGCTTGGTCAGCGGTGAGCGTTGGCTTGGTTTTTAATTTCGCTTTAGGTGAGATTTTATAAGTATTATTGAATACTTTACTGATAGTGTGACCATCGTTAGCGACTGTCACAATTACTTCAGCTTTATTAATAGCAATATCAGCTACAAATTGACCAAAGTGGTAATGAGTGCCCAACAGGCTTTTACGGCTGCTGGTCAGCTTTAAGCTGCTAGCATTACTGAGACCAAAACGCTTGAACGCTTTCTTGATATAGGCTTTTGCAAGACCAGCATTTATTTCGTTGGATATTACAGTTGCTGGTTCAATAATTAATTTGGCTGTAGTGCGGTGGCTATCATTGTGAAAGGTGATTTGTTCTGCCACAGTGTGGCCTGATAGCAATAATGCAATACTGGTTGCCAGTATTGCCGGTCGAAAAATCTTTACTTTATTATTTTTTTGCATAGATCTTGGTATCCTTCTCTTGTAAATATTTAATTATTATGTTTACAGTTTTTTAACAAAAAACAAGTTAGCAACTTTTTATTTATATTACAATTAAAAAATTTTAAACAAGAAAAAATAGAACTAAAGGAGCAATTGAATATTTTCAGAGAAGCCAGTGAATACAAAGGGACAAGTTGCCATTCTTTTATCAATTGATCGCAGTAACCATATGATTAACCCTATTTTATCAGCGGACACCACCGCAGAAATAGCGGCAAATTTTGCTGCTAACATTGTGGATAATTCAGTACTTTGCAGTGATGGCTCGTGGGCATATGTAGCGATTGCCAAAGAAAAAAACTGTGATCATAAACGTTTGATAAACGATAAACGATAAAATAAGAGTAATAGATAAGGTTTATCGGCACCAATCAATCGGGGTATCAATTAGAGTAAAATAATCTAATGAGAAAACGCAAAAATACACGACAATGAATT
>JABSOJ010000489.1 GCA_013216005.1 Alteromonadaceae bacterium
GGGAGGATTAATACCCCGCTTTCACGAAGTGAAAGGCGAGCCTTAGCGAGACAGCTTGCTGCGGGGATTTTTAATTCATGTGGCTTAGTCATGTGTTTTAGCCATGTGGTTTAATTGTGTTTTCTCGGCGATGCCAGTAAATACATCTGCTTGAAATAATGCAGAATAGCCTAGTCGAAGGGAAAGATAATCCGATTGGTAAGCGTGTCAATGACTAAAGGTGGATCTAAAGAAACCATGTGGGATAGCGTTTTGCCATTATTGGTTATCTGTTTTGATTAAGTTAGTCAGAATATCATATGCCCTGACAGGTGTATGAAACGTTAATTTAAAATGGAAAGTATATGGGGTTCAATAATCCTATCATCTATTGTTCATCTAAATAGGTAGTAATATAATTATAAAAAATAGATAGGGCAATGCGTTAAAAAATTTGATATTCACCCTCGCAGGAAAATATTGGATTTGGTGTAATTGGTGTTTTCACTAGCTTCAATTGTTTAACAGAACGAAGTGCAGGTAATGTTCCCTAATACCAGGCTGATTTTAAAATGAGTTCTGATTAACACTAACCTCCGAGCGTTCAATTTGTAAAGACATACATGTTTCTTTCTTTATGATTTGTTCTAGACTTTTTAATTTTCAGCTCTTTTTATGTAAACTTAAAACCTATTTAGTAGGTTAATGGTATGTTAATGGAAATTTATGAATGTAATAACTGGATATTCAATCCCAAAAATCAAGAGATTGTTTATCAAGATGGAGATGTTTTGCAGCTGCCTGCAAGAATATGTGCATGTCTCCAAACATTAATAGAGGCTCACGAAACGGTTTTTTATGACGAACTCCTGCTGAAAGTATGGGGAACGATACACCGAGATTCCAGCACTATATCATCGGTTATTTCAGAATTAAGAAAAATTATTGGTTGTGGTAATAACGGTATTAAACTTATCCAGACGATACCCAAAAAAGGTTATCGGTTTATTGGTGACGTTCGGGTAATTGATATAAAGGCTCAAAATAATAATATCAATGCAAATAGCTCTCAGATAAATAATGTTAAAGAAAATATAGTACCGATAAATAATATTGTTCTCGATAACAAAACGCCTGATAATACTATAACGTGGTTGCGAATTTTCAAAAACTATAAATTTCTCTTTTTATTCTTTTTAGGAGTCATTGTTTCTATATCTTATGCACTTATTGGTTTAAATATAAGTTCAAAGGATACATTGATTCCCACCCCTCCTTATTTCTCAACTTTTGAGGTAATGACCCATGAAGAAGGTCTTGAATTAGACTTTGATGTTAGTAATGATGCTAATTGGCTTGTATATAGCCATGAAGACAGGGAAAGTAAACAAAAGAAAATTTTTGTGAAAGATTTAATAACCGGAGAAATACAAGCTTTGCCGTTTGAGGATATGAGTCATTATGAATCTCCGAGCTTTTCTAGGGATGCTACAAAAATAGTTTACTTAAAAGATACTAAAGAAGCCTGTGAAGTGTGGTTAATTCATATCAATGGATTAACATTTGATCCGTCAAGCAGAAAAAAAATATCGGAATGTGGCTTGTCTGGATTTTGGACAACAACATCGTTTTCTAAAGATAGTAATTTCATTTATTTTTCCCGTTCAAGTTCTCTGACTGAACCTTTTAGAATTTATAAGCATAATTTAAAAACAGGCTATGAGAGAAGTTTAACTGCACCTTCCTCCTCTGGTCGAGGTGATTACTCTTTTTCTTTATCTCCAGACGGGACTCGATTAGCGATTATACGTAATAAATTATGGCACAGTACCGTTATTCTTGTTAAGAATATCAAGGATGGAAGTATAAATTTGATTACTGAGTTACCTTATCTCTTAGAACGGGTCGCATGGTATAGCGACAATGAACTTATTTATCGTGGTATGAATTGGCAACTTTATTTACACGATATTGAAAATAATTCAACTTCAATTATTGCTAATATAGTTCAGCCTGTTTATTTTCCTGTTGTTGCTAATAATAGATTATTTACTTATAAAGGATTGAGTAAAAAAATTGATATTTGGTTTTTAAAAGAAAATTCAGATGAACAATTTACTTTGGCAAAGGGGATAAATAGCCCATACATAGACTTTAATGCTACACCGGGCACTAACGGTATAATTTATTTTTTATCAAATAGATCTGCAATACAACAAGTTTGGCGAAAAGAGGGGAAAAATCACACTAAAATATCGAATGCGTTGTTACCTTTAAATATAGAAAATCTTTATTATTCTGTGTTGCATCATGCGTTATTTGGCTTATCGGATAAGAGAATATTTAAATTCGATGTAGAAAATGAAAATTTACAATGGCTTTCAGATGACAATAAAAACATACTGAATCTAAGTATGTCGGAAGATGATAACAGTCTTTTTTATTCTGTGGATAAAAATGAACAATGGTTTATTGAATCAATAAATTTATCTAATTTGGACGTTACCAAGTTTCCTTTTAATGGTTTCTCGGCTCATAAATTAAATGACCAGGTGTATTTTACCCGCTATAGAAAGTCTGGGCTATGGAGGTTTAATTTGACGACTGGAACCATTGTTCAGGTTAAGGCTGATTTTGATGCACTCTCTTCAAGTTATTGGGATATATATGCTGATAAGTTGATTTTAACGAGCAAAGATATGGTGCAAATCTATTCTTTATCTAATACAAAAATAATTGAGCAGAGTATAAAATTGAATGGTTATGTTAGAAACATTCAATGTTCTGACCTTATCAAAGGATGTTTTTTAGATATTGACATAGCTGGAAGCACTGAAATTATTGAACTTAAATAAACAGAGGGATTTCTAAGGGAATTTTGGAATACTTAAATTTAATTTCAAGGGATAAAGGATTATATTTTTTATTTTTATTATACCTAGGAAATCCCTCTTGGAGCCCTTTGTTTTAAAGGGTTTTGATATTAATGATTAATTAGCAAGTGGTATTTTAGAAGGTTTTCTTGGCATGTTTGCAATTGACTAGCAGATTATGGTTTTTGTTCTGTTTCAGTCACATACTACTCGAAAATGGGTCAAATCAAGCCTGAAAAAAGTACTAGGTCACATTGTAGATACAAATGATTGGTTCGTCAGTGGTGCTCAGAGCGTAGCGGATTTGTTATGTTATTCTATTTTGAGCAATGGACAATTTTGGGTACTGTAGAAAAGGGATCTTTATAGCTTAT
>JABSOJ010000490.1 GCA_013216005.1 Alteromonadaceae bacterium
CACAGAGTCCTAGATATAAGGGTTGAGTTTAATTCCATTTGAAGGGACAACAATTATCTACAACAGAGCCAAAAATAAACAGATTCGAGCTTTTAAATTTGTTTGTTTTAACCTGAGTTCTGAGTTCTGGAAAAGGAGTACTTGATGTTTCAGCAAAATCAAAAAGTTGATAATACACGTAAATCACAGGATGGCGGTGTAACATTAATTCGTCACTCAATGTTTCGATTTTTAGATTATCAACGTTTTAACGCTGAGAGTTGGAAAAAGGGGAATGTTGAGCAAGTGCTGCTTATCCCGAGTTCAGGTTGTTTTACGACTAATGGATATTAAGTCAGGGGGTGAGCTCTTGAGAGAGCTCAGGTATAAAGCGGTTAGAAATATTTAAATTCGGCCATATTAAGGAAGATAACCGTTTTCTATTCCTTTGGTTGTTACACTGACAGCATCATGGGCATGTAAAGATTCAAGATGGTTAATTCGCAGCCAAAAATCATCAAATTCGCTTGTCAGGTTCAGTGCATGCTGTAAGCGACGTGCAGCATCTTCACAAAACATTAAATTTTGACCATTTAACCGGGCAAATTCTTGTTCATCTTCACGTTTAACCGCGGCTTGAACGGGGGTTTGTAAAGCTTCTTCAATTAAATCTACTAAGCTGGTAATTGGAAATTCATTTACCGATTTATTCAATTTAACTTTTACTTCAGCGACAGAACGTTGGCTATGAGGTGTAGCAACTACGCCTTCAGTGGTACCAAGCCATTCATGAATTGAATCGATATTTATATTTTCATGATCGTTAAATTTTTCTTTAAATGCTTTTTGGATAAGTTGTCGTGCTAAAGCAGCTGAACATGGACAAGTTGAGGAATACCGAACGTCAACTGAAAGTTCAATATCTAACTGTCCTTTGTTTAGGAGGCCTATCAAAGTTACAGGATAAGCTTTCCAACCTTGTTTGCCACTGATTAAAGATTTTCTTCTTAAAAGATAGTCAAAGCTTAGTTTTACTTTTGCGTTATCACTTAAATCATGATGACTGCTAATAAAGCCGTCAAGTAAGCTGACTAAACTTTTATAGTTTAATACATTGTTGATAGAAAGTTCATCAAGCAATAAATAAAGGCGAGACATGTGTATGCCTTTGGCTTGAGGTTGTTTCAAGTTTACAAATGCATCAACATGAGCAGACACCATTCGGTCTGATTCACCTTGTGAGGCAACCATCATGGGCATTTCAATGTTGCTCATGCCAACCCAGTCAAGCGTACCTTCAGTTTGAGCTGTGGTATGGTTGGCAATATCAGGCATTGATGTCGGCATTACTACTCCGTTAATTCAGAACAAAAAGATATATATGTACAATGATTCACTATATGTGTTCAAAAAAGTACAATTTCAAGGGCGGATATTCTATCTTAATTTTGCTGTAGATCATTAGTGTTATTTTATATTTTGAACATTTTGGTTCGGAACAGTTTAGAATAAGGCGTTGTTTCAATCATGTTCTATAAATAAAAAATGTTAAAAATTAATGGTTTAACTCGTGGTACTTGTTCGCTGGCAAGCTCGGTGGACAGGTTGTTTTTTTTTGCATTGTCAAATAATAAAATAACGGGGATTTGTATGGTGAAGCCAGAACTAAGCAGGGTTTCAGAGCCCAAAACACCTAATTGTAATATAAACGGGCTTGAAAAATTTTTATAATGTAACAGTTTGTTAGTTAATGGGACTCTTGTATTTCTGATCCGTTTGAATGAGTTCGTTTTTAATGATACGGCTAGGTATAATACCAATTGGATTAATTAACTGGCACTGACCATATAGGCTAAATTAGGGTTACAGTTCAACAATGTTTTCTGTTAATTTACATGAGTTCAAACCTATACAGGCTCTGGACTGTATCAACTTAAACATGATAATACACAAATATGAACTGTTACCCGGTTTGATTGGTGCCAATTAACTTGCCATTTTAAGCGGTTTAAATTTAAAATAACTGCGTTGCTCTCAATCCCAATTGCCAGCTATTGCTCAATCGAACGCCTTGCTCTTGAAAATTTATCCTCATTTAATCCTGTCAACTTAATTAATCCAATTGGCTATGTACCAGTTAAGTGTTGCTATAATAGTTGTAGGATGGGTTAGCCAACGGCGTAACCCATCACCTTGTAGAACGCAACTATCTGATAATAGTATTTAAAGTTGGTGTTTTGATGGGTTACGCCTTCGGCTAACCCATCCTACGCGCTGGAATCTTGAGCTGACAATTAAATGCCGATAAAACAATGGATTAAGTGTTGCTATAATAGTTGTAGGATGGGTTAGCCAACGGCGTAACCCATCACTTTGTAGAACGCAACTATCTGATAATAGTCTTTAAAGCTGGTGTTTTGATGGGTTACGCCTTCGGCTAACCCATCCTACGCTCTGAAATCTTGAGCTGGCAATTAAACGCCTATAAAACAATGGATTATGGACGTGGCAACACTTACTGGTACATAGCCAATCCAATTGGTATAAAATCAATTCTGATAACAAATTTATCATCCTCAAATGATTAATTATTACCGAAATTGATTAAATATCATCGTAAGTTTTTATACTTTAAACTGATGTACCACCGTGGTCAGTGTTTGAGAGTGTTTTTGCATTCCCTGCAAACTTGCCGTCATTTCTGCTGAGCCTCTTACTGTATCGTCAGTTAATAATCTGACATTTTCAATATTTTTAGAAACTTCTTCTGCAACGGTAGCTTGTTGAGATACTGCGTCAGCAATTTCAGATGTTTGACCTTGGATCTCTGTCATTGCTATGTTAATTTCAGATAAAACAGATTGAACTTGTTGCGTGAGTTTAACGCTGGATTCTGCTTCATCACGGCTATTTTTCATTACGTTTACCGCGTTAACCGCTGTAGTTTGCAAGTTACTGATAATAGATTCGATATTGGCTGTTGATTCCTGTGTACGAGAAGCCAGAGTTCGTACTTCATCTGCCACTACTGCAAATCCACGGCCTTGTTCGCCTGCTCTGGCTGCTTCTATGGCGGCATTTAAAGCTAACACTCGATTCCGCAGTTTTTTAAGGTCATCATTGGCACGATTTTTATATTTAAAATAGTCATTCCCGTTTATAGTCTATGATTATTATGCGTTAGGCCGCTTGAGCTCTGGGGATAAGTGAATTAGTCACGGTTTGTCGACCAAGCGACCGT
>JABSOJ010000491.1 GCA_013216005.1 Alteromonadaceae bacterium
AGGAGCCGTATACGAGGTCCGTACGTACGGTTCTGTGAGAGGGATGAGGCAAAAGCCTCACCCTACTCGATGTACAGAGATGTACGTATGCCGTGATCACATGGCAGCTCCTAGGCATCCATGCCTTCGCTGCATTAATACATCCGTGTATGTCGATGTGAAAGAACGGCGATGTTAAAACTACGAGTACTTAAAACGTTTGGTTAGTATTAACTGCACCCGCTGTATTTTGTGCTGCAGATGACCAGCTAAAATCACTGTAAGCTTGCCCTCCCCCTGAAAGTTGTAACGAATAATCTTTTGTTGTTGATGATGTTTCTGAAACACCAACATCAGTAGAAGTCATGCCTGATGCCGTGCCGTCGTTGGCAGTGAATGATCCTTCATAACTCAGAAACTGTACCACAGAGCCCGACCCATCAATTAATGCAAAACCGTCAGGAGAACCATTTTGTAACCCTGATATTGCAAAGCTAATTGTTCCGAAGCCATTTTGTTGGTTTGAAATCACCCCGGAAAGGTTAACTGTTTTATAAACTTTTCCACCGTTCCCATTATATGCTTCAATTTTCCAGCCCGTCAGGTTAATACCGGCAATACCCGCGATTTCAATAAACTCGTTTTTATCGGTACCGGAATTATCATAATGAAATTCATTGATCCATGGCTCGCTGGTTGCGTTAACCACGGTAACTGTATTTGAGGTATTTGAGATTGCTCCGTCATTGTCTGTTACCGTAAGTGTAACCGTATATGAACCATCAGTAGAATAGGTATATGTTGGATTCACACCTGTCGCTGAACCACCATCACCAAATGTCCAATCATAAGTTATAATGCTTCCGTCAGTGTCACTGCTGCTATTTGCGTCTAAAGTACATGATAGACTATTACAAGATTCACTGAATAAAGCTGTTGGAGCCTGATTTACTGGTGTACCAGAACCAAATGATTGATTATTATTAATTGCACCTGAAGTATCCAACGCTGGGGATTGCCAGCTAAAACTATTATAACTTTGCCCTGTACCGGATAATTGCAGTGAATAACCTGCAGGAGTCGATGATGTTTCAGATACACCAACATTCTCTGATGTCATTCCGGAAGCTGCGCCACCAACAGCGGTGAAGGAACCTTCATAACTTATAAATTGAACGACTGTTCCGCCATTATCAACAAGTGCTAATCCGTCCGGTGCTCCATTTTGTAATCCACTTATAGCAAAAGCCAGTGTGCCATATCCACTTTCCTGATCACTCAACACCCCTGATAAATTCGTTGTTATATACACTGAACCACCGTTACCATTATACCCTACAATACTCCAACCAGTAAGATCAGTACCCGCTGCACCAGCCACTTCTACAAATTCTCCAACATCTGTACTTGCATTGTCATAATGGAATTCATTTATCCATACCACACCACCCGGCGGAAGAATTACATCATTCGTAGTCGCAAAAGTTTCTGCACTGTTATCTGATTCATTATTTGAAGTATCTATTGCAGTGATCACATAAAAATATGTCGTATTGCCCATTACATTATTATCTGTATAGGCACTAGTGTTTACCGTGCTGCTGTTTATTCTTACAAATGTACCTCCAGATGTATCGCTACGATATATATTGTAACCCGCTAAATCAGATTCAACATTTGCAGTCCAGGAAAGCTCAACAAGCCCGTCTCCACCTACTCCACTGAGATTTACAGGTAATTCCGGAGGAATAGTATCGGAGCTCCCTCCAGAGCATACACCTTCAAATACACATGCAACATATTCAGGATGATCAACGAAAGGATTTCGATTTCCCTGAAAACTATAAACAGTGTCATTATGTTGAAATTCAAATGCATCAACAGGATCATCTTTATGCCATTGGATCAACACTGACTTTAATCCCATATAAGCTACTGAGCCATTAGAACCAGTATTAGAATTATCAATAAGTGTCCTATCATCGGTTAAAATCAAATCAGGCTCAGATGCACCTGTAATCGAATGTGATCCCCCTTCGTAACGTATTGCCATGTACATAAGAGCACGGGCAACATCCCCTTTTCTCCCTTGCCATGTCTCCCAACTTCCTTGTGAGTACGAACCACCGGTCCAGTTTGAATCGTTAACCCCCCCGCCACGGCTATTATTTATCAACGTGGTTTTTTCTGAACAACCTGAATCACAGTTTGCATAGGGTTTATTACTGCGACTTGAATTATAAGAACTGTCAGAAAGAAAAAGGTGATGAGTATCTGTGTAAGGATAATTGCTACTGCCATCACTTGGAAAGCCATAAGACTTCGGCCAGGTATGCTCCCGATTATAGAAAGAATTACCCCCGCCTTCTTTTTGATAACTTGCATTTTTATAGACATCTATAACATTACTCGCGTTATCAGGATCTTGATCTGCTGTTTCTAATATATCCCAGGTATCTGTTGCACTTGAGGTATAAGGAAATCTTTGATGATCATCAATAATTTCATGCAAAGAACTCCTTAATACAGAAGATGATGACGTATTTACGGTGTCATAATAATTTTGAGGGATTGCGGCATTTGCCGCTGATGTATGTAGAAAAGAAAATAAACATACGAGTGTACTTGCAACCCTACAATTAGAGTTGAAAATGATCGCGTTTCTCATTTTTGTTATCCTTGATATTTTATTATTTATATTATTTGTCGTAACAAGCACCCTGAAGAATTCCCATTGCAGGATAGACCACTTCAGTTTGAACAAACTATGTGAAAGAATGATGACAACTCAGGTCTTTCCTTAGTGTTGATTTTGTACTTTTACCCAATAAGTGTAATAAATTTAGACGTGTAATAAAGGAAAACGAGGAAAAAAACAACAAAACCAACATAAGTTTAACTTAAAATTGAACTTCTGAAACAACCACTAATGAGTTACAGATCTCTTGTATTCATCTGATTTTATGGACTTTAATTTTTTATTTTTTAAATTAAAAGCTAACAGGATTTTGACTGAAATAAATAATAAAAAAAATTGACTGCAAGGTCAACTTTTGAGCTGTTTTAGAGTGATTTTAGAGCAACTTGTCCGCGATATCACCTGGGATCATGTGTAACACACGCCAAAAATTCTATTTTGAAATTAACCATTAAAATCAATTTAAATTAATTCAATTGGCTATGTACCAGTTAAGTGTTGCTATAATAGTTGTAGGATGGGTTAGCCAACGGCGTAACCCA
>JABSOJ010000492.1 GCA_013216005.1 Alteromonadaceae bacterium
ATCTACTCATCCTTCTACTTTACAGCTTTACCCAAAACGCAGCAAGCTGCGGGGAATTAAACCCCAAGAGATTAAAATGACGACTGCTGTAATGACTAATGTTTTTAAATTTATTTTATTTTGTGGTTTAGTTCGAATGATATCCATAAATTAACTTCATAATCTCAATAGTTATCTAACTTAGAGCAATAGCAATGCCAACATTAAACAAGTGTTAAATTTCAACGTGTTAATTTTTATTTGTTTTGTTTATAGTAAATTAATCTCGATATCGAGAGTGAGTTAAAATGATCAAATCTCGATTTCGAGAATAAAATTTACCTTCATTAATAAAATATCGAACACGGTTGGGTATAGGTAAACTTAATTTGTGCCAATGAATGGTGGCAATGACACAAATAAATTTTGTTGGAGACGCAAAGACTATTATTGTTTGGACTTATTGAGTTGGCTTGAATGAGTTTGCACTTAATGAAAGCGTAAAAAGCGGTATATTTACATCCTGATTACATTAATTAACAAATTATCTAGATTTGATTACAACATTATTGTTCGTTTCCTATTATATTGAATGTATGGATAATTAAATAAAAACAGGTTTCTAATGAATAAAATAATAACAATGAATGAGAGAAAAATTGGACAAAACTTTCGTCACCAAATTATGGTTGCATTCATCGCAATAATGACAATAGTTATAACGGGTTGTGGTAGCTCATCAGATGAAGAGGTTACCTTTGAGGATGCCCGGCAGAAATGGAATGAGCTACAGAATGCATCAGCCACCTGGAATAATCAGCTTGGGCGATATTATAAAATACAAAGTCAGCGTATTTGTGAATGTCTACCAGAAATGTCATCCCAGATGATGCTCAGTGTGCTTGATAACTCGATTCTTGCGGCTAGAGATATTAATACAGATGAGACGATCTCCAGCGAGACGAAAATAAATATAAAAACTGTTGATGATATATTTGATTTGATTCAAGAAGCAATAGATGACAGCGTCACTATCGACGTCACTTATAATCAAGAATATGGCTACCCTGAAACAACAAGACTGAATATTGAGCAATTGGCTGTCGATGGTGGATTGCACATCGAATTATCTAATTTGACGGTTGAGGACCCAATTTCGGCATTAGACGATGTAACTTGGCAGTTGACTGCTTATGATAGTATTGTCGGCCCGCAAGAAATAATTGAAGGTAGTAATGTTTCAATGACATTTGATTTGGATAATAATCAACTTAGCGGTAGCGGAGGCTGTAACAGTTTTAATGCCGATTTTGTTATGGTCGATACCGATACCAATAACAATATAACGATTTTTAACATCCTCAATACAGAAATGTCGTGTGAATCGCCGGAAAAAATAATGGAGCAAGAGCAGATCTTTTTTGCAACCTTGACGCAAACTAGTTATTTCACCTTTGACAAGGCAACATTAAGTTTGTCTGTGGGTGCTGATGCGGGCTTACATTTTAAAGTATCGGACTAACCACGAACAAGATAGATGTTTATATAAATGTAGTAGCTTTAAAAGAACCAGATGAAGAAATGGCCCACAATGTCCTAATTGTCATCATGTGGGTATGATACTGATGAATATCACCTTACCAGAGCGGTTAATGAAATAATATAGAACGAGCTGGCTGTATCGTTAACGTATTACTTATACTATGAAAAAAAGTGATAGAGGGGGCTTTGTTTGTTTTGAAAAAGATGAGTGGTTAGGGTGATTGGAGTACATCAGTTGAGCAAATCATAGTAAGGAAGCTGATAAAAAGGATAGTTACGATAATATCCTTCGTTTTAACAGCGACAAAAAACAGTGGGTTTATTCCAGTATTTTTTATACTCACCGTGAGGCACAAAGCGTTTTATCGTATTTTTCTTTGATATCTGAGGATGTAACAAAATTCACTTGATTGAGGTAGTGCATTTATTGGTCGAAAGTGTTTGTTTTTTAATCAGTGCTTGACTTTAATTTTAGATTCTATATAGTGCCGCTCCAGCAAGAAAGAAAGCCTTTTTATTACATTCTCCATTTCGTTGTTGTATTAATAATACCTCGCTCTGTAGTTTATAAGTTCCGGTCTGTTTTTATGCTATTCGCGCCTCTTGAAGGTAATATTATATTAAAATTACAGGATATTATTATGTCTAATACAGTACAAGGAACCGTTAAATGGTTCAACGAATCTAAAGGTTTTGGTTTTCTTGAGCAAGAATCTGGTCCAGATGTATTCGCTCACTTTAGCGCTATTGCTGGTGACGGTTTTAAAACTCTAGGTGAAGGCCAAAAAGTTGAATTCACTGTGACACAAGGTCCAAAAGGCCCACAAGCAGAAAATATTGTTGCTGTTTAATTTGCAGTGATACTTTAGCTACGATACTGAGCTAAAATTAATATTTAAAAAATGGTAAACCTTTGCGGGTTTGCCATTTTTTTTGTTCATCTGAACATAAAATCAGTGTCGGCGAATTGGTATTATAACCACTATAAAAATGGAGTAGGTTGCATTGAATAAAAGTAGTTGGATTTTTACAGTAATTGTTGGGCTTTTTGTTGCTAGTACAGTACAAGCGGAATGCTTGGATATCGTGAATGAAGTTTTTAATAACGAGACATGTACAAAAATAAAAACGTTTAAAAGCAAAAAGGTATCCAAAAGCCCTGTTTTACTAGTAGCGTTACACGGTGACTCTCCTTGGAATAATCCAGATTATCAATATCGTTTTGCTAAACACATTGCAGATGAAAATATTAACCTGATTTCGGTTGGTATGTTGCGACCGGGTTATACCGATCCGATGAAGAGGACTTCTGATGGTGTTCGAGGAAGAACGGTAGGAGACAACTATGACGAGACAAGAATACATCAAATTGCTGGTGCTATTAAGTCTTTAAAAAACACTATCAAGCAAGCAGGGTGATATTGGCAGGTCACTCTGGTGGTTCAGCGATTACAGCCAGCCTTATCGCACTGTATCCTCATTTAGTTGACCATGCGGTTATAGTGTCGTGTCCATGCAACATAAACGCATGGCGAAAAGACATGTATGTAAGCAGCAACTATGACGGTTTTAAAGGTGATTTAGACGGTATTTCGCCAATTGATTTGGCCCTGTAAATAAGATTGTGTAACTGCCTATTTCAACTACTCTTAGCGGAGTTAAAAAATAGGTAGAAGATTATGA
>JABSOJ010000493.1 GCA_013216005.1 Alteromonadaceae bacterium
GCTAACCCATCCTACGCGCTGAAATCTTGAGCTGACAATTAAATACCGATAAAACAATGGATTATGGGCATAGCAACACTTAACCTGCACATAGCCAATAGAATTAAACAGAAGAATATCAGAATTGACCGCCATTCAAACCAAAAACCACGTAAGTGGCGCCAGCTGACATAATAATAGTGCCAATAATGATATGGCTATTAAGTTTAACATCCTCCGTCAACAGTGCAGTGATCACCATTAACAAACAAGACGCAATCATAAAAGCAGCACCGGCAATACCTGCATTGGTTACCGAATAGCCCTTGGGAATACAGTAATTGGCCAATGCATAAGTACTACAAAGACAAATCACAATCCGTACCCAAACATTGGGAATGGCATCATAAACGCCACCTAACAGAGAGGGTAAAAACTTACCATTGGTAAATGTCACAGACATAAAAACCAGTGACTGACCAATAAACATAAAAATGAACGCGTGGAAAAATGAATTTATCATGGCAAAAATAACGCAAATAATTACGTAAACCTCATTAGTTTTAAATCTGACTTTAGTGTCAGGTTTATAATGACCTAAACTAGTGCCGCAAACAAGATATTAAATTGTCATTTGACCTAGTCATCTTTAATATCTTGTCTGCTACTCCCGCATAAACACAGTTTATTCAGCAACGCTTAATTCTTTGTGATAATCACGGTCATTTCAGAGTTGAATCCAAGATATCAATTAGTTATTGATAAAATATTAATGCACCTACGCTTAAACTTGATTGCCTTCCAAACTGGGTAAATACCATTGTTTAGCAGGTTTTAACCAAAGAATAACTAAGCTTGGCGCAAGCAAGAACATAAGCAGTGACAATAATATTGGTGCGTCTAAATTTAACCGTTGGAAGAAGCTCACGATTAAGGCAGAACCACTCATTTGAAATAACCCTAACAAGGCCGCGGCTGTTCCTGCATTGTTGCCAAATGACGCTAATGCTTTACCGGCAGCCGAAGCCAGTACCAAAGCATAACCAAATGAAGCTATAAATAAAGGAACCATAAAAGCCCATGCTTCTCTGATTTCACTTAGAGTGAACATTAAACCACCTGAACACAGTAATATAATAATACCTGATTTTAAGGTTTTTCTAAGACCAAATTTATCCAAAACTTTAGGCGTAAAGACACAGGCGATTATATTTAGTGTTGCATTTATTCCAAACCAAATTGTAAATTGATTGCTGTCTAAGCCCAGCTCCATCATTAACCACACAGGCGCAGAAGTGACATAAGCCATAATCACAGTCATAGACAACATACACAAACAGGCATGATAGATAAAAACTGGTTTATTGAGAACATGCTTGTAACGGGAAACACTTACGATATTACCGATAAAATTACTTTCTAACGGTCGGGTTTCTTTAAATTTAATCGCAATAAATATTCCGGTAACCAGAGCAAACAGCACCATAAAACTAAAATTTGCATACCATCCAAATTGACTGGTTAACCAACTCCCTAAAATCGGTGCAGATGCTGTTATAAAGCAAATAGATCCATTCAAATAGCTAAACATTCGGCCGCTTCGATTAGCTCCAAAGCAATCACGAACTGCTGCAAAAGCAGCTACCGAACAAGCACATGCACCGACTCCCTGAACTAATCGTGCAACAAGCACAACATTTAAACTTTCTGTTACTGAAATAAGCGCCGCGCTAAATATATATATAACAATTCCATACAGAGCGATTGGACGACGACCAAAACGATCCGTCAATGGACCCGCTAATAATTGACCGATACCTATACTGAACATAAACCATATCATTGTATCTTGTATTCTTGCTGTTCCGACGGAAAATGCTTCTGCCATTTCAGGAAAAGCGGGTAAATATATATCAATTGCTAAAGGACCATAAAGAACCAATATTATCATCGAAATAATAAGGCTTTTTTCAATAGCTTTTTGCTCTGGCATTTCTGTTACCTCTGTTGAAGACATTACCAATTATATTTTCTTACCTATATGAACGAAAGTGGTATATATTCATGTTTATATTTCCATTTAGGAATATCACAAGAGGAACATAAAGTGTCTTTGGAAAAACTCGCACGGCTCGACTTAAATTTACTTGTTTTTCTTCACGTATTGCTGAAAGAAAATAGTGTAACCAAAGCTAGTAAAAAGCTGAATTTAAGCCAATCTGCAGTAAGTAAAAGCCTTGGGCGGTTGCGTGAGCTATTTGACGATAAGTTGTTTGTCCGCTCTTCACATGGACTTATTGCTACACCCAGAGCAATGGCGATTAAATCAGAATTAGAATATCTGTTACGCGACATTGAAGTATTGTTATCTCCAAAAGAATTTATACCGCAAAAAAGTGAACGTAAGTTTCTAATGGCCCTAGTCGATAGTGTATACCCGTTACTTTTACCCTATTTTATTAATAACGTTATATCCCAAGCCCCAAACGTAACACTGGAAGCTTCACCTTTAGATAAACATACATTCAACCAACTGCAAAATAGAGAGATCGACTTTGTTATAACGGGTAAAGATTTAAGCAAGGAAGATGCAGCCTTAACCTTAACACCTCCTAAAGGCGTTATTTATCAGGAGCTATTTCAGGATAAACAGTGCTGTATTGTCAACGCGAAACACCCGGTATTACGGCAGAAGTGGAACTTGGAAACGTACTTGAAACAACGTCATGTTCAAGTTAAATGCAGCGGTAATGAACATTGGTTACTAGATTTTAAATTAGCAGATATTGGGCTGGAAAGAGATATAGCGATGTATGTCCCTGACTTTAATTGCGCTGCTAGTGTATGTGAACATACTAACTTAATTTTTACTGTCCCCTCTCGTTTTGGAAAGCACATATCTTCTTTATTTGGCTTAAAAATATTACCTTTACCATTTAACCTTCCCCATTTGTCTTATAACTTGTTCTGGCAGGAACATATGGAAAATGATCTTGGTCATAAATGGTTGAGAGAGTTAATTATCAACCAATGCAAAGTGCTTCCATGAGAAAATAACGCCTTTATTTTCTCTGAGGATAAATTTTCAATAACGACGTTTTATTGAGTAAACTTGGCTTGCTCAACAATCAGATTCTGAGGGATCCCCACGAAATTAGAAGCTCGCCTGTGGTTCAGCGAACAATGAATTTAGTTCATTAATCGCTGCTTC
>JABSOJ010000494.1 GCA_013216005.1 Alteromonadaceae bacterium
CTATTTAAAATCTGATGCCCTTTTTACTGAAAATCAACTCAGATTTTAAATCTCAGCTTTATGTGCGGAACGTCAGCAATATAATTGGTATAGTAAATTTTTTAGATGTATATCAAATGTAATGTCCAGTTCATCTTGAAATAAAATACCAATAAATAAGATTATTCAAAAATTAATTTCTAATTTCTGTGAGTATAAGTTCAAATTTGAAAACAATATCTCCCCAGAAAATGAAATAATTGTTTTACTTTCTTCATAGCTAAGTTTGAACATTTAGTGCTAGGGCTTAGTAACATATTTCAGGTGATATTGATGGTTAATTCAACGGAAAATAAAAAAGATGATAATAAGTGTAATTTTATGGCACAGGCACAATCATTAAGTCAAATATATCTTGATGAAAATGCGACAACACCAGTATTACCACAAGCTTCTGCAGCCGCTTTATTTGCCATGAAAACATTATTTGGTAATCCGAGCAGTAGCCATAATACTGGAGTTCAAGCAAAGCAGGTAGTGGATGAAGCCCGTCGTCGGGCCGTTAAAATTATTGGCGCTGGTAAGGGAGATGTTATATTTACCAGTGGTGCAACGGAAGGAATTCAAACGGCAATTTTATCTGCATTAAACCGTGCTAAAACTAAGATTGCTAAAACTAATGTTGATAAAAGCAGTATTGATAAAAGTAAAAAGTATTGCATTTTATATGGTGCGACAGAGCATAAGGCGGTTCCAGAGTCTTTAAAGCACTGGAATGAAATTCTTGAAATCAACGCTGAGATAAAAGCTATTCCTGTGGATGAACCCGGTCAGCTTGATTTAGATTTTATTGAAAAAGAAGTGCCCAACGCACTCATGATTTGTACCATGGCGGTAAATAATGAAACGGGGGTTTATCAAGACCTCAGCGAATTAGATCGAGTTATTCGTACTAATAATCCTGATACTTATTGGATGGTAGATTGTGTTCAGGCTTTAGGCAAAATGGATTTGAACTTAGCGGATACCAGTATAGATTATGCACCATTTAGTGGTCATAAACTCTATGCCCCCAAGGGAATAGGGTTTGTTTATATTAAAGAAAACGCGCCATTTACGGCATTTATCGCTGGTGGAGGTCAGGAAGGGGGCTTGCGTTCGGGGACAGAAAACCTGCCCGGTTTAGCTGCGTTAAACGTTGTATTTGAAATGTTGATGGGTGAGAGTGAACAAGCCTTTACCTCTGAAGAAAAGTTACATTTATTTCGCCAACAATTTGTAAAAACTCTTACGCGGGTATTTCCTCAGGTTGTGTTTAATCATGGGTTTACTAACTCTGTGCCTACCACGCTTAATTTTGCAATCCCCGGTTTTAGTTCAAGTGAAATTATGGATTTATTCGATGCTGCGAATATTCGCGTCAGTTCAGGCTCTGCTTGTAGTTCTAAAGTAACCAGCAGTTTTGTGCTGGACGCAATGGGGTTGCCGGCATGGCAAAGTGAATCAGCAATCAGATTATCATTTGGTCCAGCGATGACGCAAGAACAAGTCGATGAGGCGTGTGATCGGATTGCGTTATCAGCTCAGGCATTAGTTCAAAGTTGTCGAATGTCAGAAACCAATAATCTTATCGATAAAACCGAGTTAGAGGGTTTGCTGCAATTTAAAGTAGGTGGTAGTTGTTGTTGGATGTATGTGGATAAAACAACTAAATCAACCGTTATTATCGATCCTTTGCCTGAAATCATCGGACGATTAAATACTTTGGTTGCTTGCCAGTCGCTTAATGTTGTTGCTGTTATTGATACACATGGCCATGCAGATCATGTTTCTGATCGTGTTGCGCTTGCAGACAAATACTTAGTGAATCAATGTGCAGATGTGCTTGGGTGGCCGTCTGAAACACTGGAAACTGAGATAAAAGGTCAACGCTTTCAGTATATAACTTTAGGTGATAAATGGCTGATTAAAGTAGCAACCCCCGGTCATACGAATGACAGTATTAGCTTGTTATTGTGTGAGCCAGTATCTTCTTTAACAGACGATTTAGTGGTTAATTATGCATTTTGTGGTGACATAATTTTAATGGGAAGTTTGGGTCGAACAAATTTTGATACAAGCTGCGCTAAGGAAATGTATTCCAGCCT
This sequence comes from Alteromonadaceae bacterium, assembly GCA_013216005.1. Taxonomy (GTDB): domain Bacteria; phylum Pseudomonadota; class Gammaproteobacteria; order Enterobacterales; family Alteromonadaceae; genus JABSOI01. The sequence continues at coordinate 2,127 of JABSOJ010000494.1, forward strand.
CAAACGGCTAAAACAACTTGTTGGTCTTGAAACGCTTATTTGTGCAAGTCACGATTACAACAACGAGTTTACCACGAGTATTGGTGCAGAGTTTCCTCATAACCCATTGCTTGCTCAGGTTATTAAAGATGAAATTGATCTTGAACAGTTTGTTAATCTTAAAGCCGAGTTAGATACCCATTTAAATGATGAGTCAGGGAGTGAAATTATGTGTGGTGCCATTATTGGCGACTGCCAGAAAACATCCTTAAATGAATATGACAGCCACAGTTTGGGTGAGGCGATTTCGATACCAAATAAAATTAAGCTGATCGATATTCGAGAGTCCCATGAATATGCTTTACAACACAGAAATAATTTTGCTCAGAATGTCCCGTTAAATCGTCTTGTTCAGTTTATACAAGAGAACCAAGCAGATAAACTGGAGGAAATAGTGCTGATCTGTCGTTGTGGTAGTCGTTCGGTTGTCGCAGCAGAAGCACTTTCGCGTTTGGGTTTTGTAAATGTTGGTTATTTAAAAGGTGGTTACGCTTTATTGCACTAAGTATTTATTGAATATTTGATTTATCCAGTTCCTAATGCATTGAAATTGTGGGATATTAACGAACACAAAATTTAAAGCTATAAGACGGAAACCTCTAAGGCATATTCATCATAAGTGTAATTGTTATGAGCATGGATTGGAGTTCAATAAGAGAATCAGACATCTGAAAATAAATAACAATAATTAGGGACAAATTCTATGGTTGGTCAAAATACGACGACAAGTGTACGATCATATCGATTGAGTAATATAGATATGATCAGGGGACTGGTTATTATCATAATGGCAATTGACCACGTTCGAGACTTCTTTATGGTCGCTAGTGTTCTGGATCCAATGGCACAACCAGATATTTCAGTCAGTCTTTATTTAACTCGATGGATCACACATTTTTGTGCTCCTGTATTCGTGTTTTTAGCAGGTACCTCTGCAGGGCTGATGGCTAGGCTGTCGAAATATGACCATTTTCAACCAATTTACCGTTTATATTTTTGGCTTTTTTAATATTGTTGGAATT
>JABSOJ010000495.1 GCA_013216005.1 Alteromonadaceae bacterium
CCCCTGAACCCATTATCACTATCAGTACTTTAAATTTATACTTCACCACTCGAACTTTTAATGTCACGTTCACTGTTCCAAATGTAAACGCTTTTAGCGGTGGGTGTCCGGATAATTATTGGCGAGTTTACAGACCTTTTTAGGGGACTCTGAAAGAGCAGAAAAGCATCGTGTAGCCGGTGCTAAGTACGGTTCATTAGGACGTGAACTCGAATATATTTTAACAATCGATCAAGAGTTCAGTGAAACTCGTATAAACGAATTAAGAACAAGGCTTGATGACCTTGCTATAGAGTCACCGAATAATCCTCTAAAGATTTATCGAAAGGCAGGGGCAAAGGATATTAAAGTATTGCCTAACAGAAAAATAAAAAGCTCTAAACAGTTGGTGTAATCACCTAACAAAAATATCAATGGGATTCCGTAAGCTTGGCGATTTTTATTGCAAAAGGCGCAATAAAAGTGCCAAACTTACTTTACCCATTATGTAAGTGTTAGTTTTTTAAAGAAGGTTCTCATGTCAATTCGAGTATTTATTAGCAAAGGAAGTGCAGCAACAACGGAACAAAGAGCTTTTGTTGACGCTGTTCTTGATATGCTTGATACCGTGGGATTGTCACCACGTATTATGGGAGAGAATGAGTGGTCTCATGAGCAACCACTAAAAGCTATTCGGAAAATAATTAAAGAATGTGATGGGGCTGTTGTAATAGCTTTTACTCGAACAAAATTTGATGCTGGTATAGAACTTAAAAAAGATATAGAAATTCCTGTTAGTGAAGTTAATTTGCCTACTACGTGGAATCATATTGAGGCTGCAATGGCATATTCTTATGAGTTACCTTTATTAGTAATTGCAGAAAATGGGTTAAAACCTGAAGGCCTAATTGAAGACGGCTATGATTGGCGTGTTTATTGGACTGATTTAGAGGTTGAAAAGGTTAAATCAGATAGCTTTAAGGGCTTCTTACAAAGTTGGAAGGAAGCTGTTGAAGATAAAAAATTATCAAGTAATGATTCTGAAATAGATTTGTCAAAGATTGGCATTGGTAAACTATTTACAATGATATCAATACCACAGCTATCAAAACTGATAGGAGTTATTCTAACTGTTTTAACGTTAGTCGCAGGTACTGCTTATAAGCTTGGCGGTGGGGATTGGCCTTGGCAACAGTCAGAATCTAACAAGTCACTCAAGCAGGACAAATAACAGTTGGTTTTTGCTCCTACGTTGTTTATTTTAACCAGCTATTTTTTTGCCCTTTATTTGGGCTACATCGTCAGCTTTCAGTCCTAATCCTGTCGTTATAATAAATAAATTAAATGACTGGTTTGTGGTAAAAGTGATCGTACAGAGACAACACGCCACAGGCGGCTTTGAGCTTAAAGTTGCCTCACAAGAGGGCAACTTATTTCGGTTAAAATTACCCTAAATATGTTTATGATTTAACAAAAGCTCAATGTCAGCTTATGGCTATCAGTTGACCTAAAGAATAGCCAGTAGCTAACGTCAGCAAAGCGAACTTTAAGGACTATACGACTAAACAGAGACCCTTTATAGAAACCGTCAGTTTGAGTATGAGCCAGTACAAAAATAGAATTTTATTAGGACACCCAACGTAATTAATCATTAATCAATGTACCAAAATTAGCTGTTAGAGTGGGTGTCCGTTTTATTTTTTGCAGTCGATACTTGCAAGTGAGTACCCTTCACATCACGGCAACCGGGTTGCAACTCCACCTGTACATGATTCATCATTAAATAAATGGTTTGTTGTTGGAGATAGTGGCTATTTAGCCATATCTGACGGCGTAGGAACCATTCCAACATGGGAGAAAATAGTGTGATAGTTGCAGCAATTGAGGGCGGTAGAGTCACCGAAATATTAACGGACCCGGCAGTTTATCCTGAGTCGTTTATCAACATTACAGAACTTGATGTAAAGCCTGATGTTGGCTGGTATTGGTTAGGGGATGAGCAATTTATCCCCCCTAAAAAGGTCGCCTATTTTGAAAATGACATCATCGTCAGTATCAACGATTATCCGGCAAGCGCCAATATTGATCCCAAATATGGCTTATTCGAGATAGAAGACTTGGAGCCAATGCCGCAAATTGGCTGGACGTTCAACAATGGGGCATTTGAACCGATCACCAAAATAACAACAGGCGCAATGCAACGCCGTTTTACTATTCCTGAAGAAGTTGCCATTTTAGAAAGTAGCGATACCACGGTAAAAGTCATTAGGGATCGCTTGTTGAATGCTAGTCATGCCGATTTAAAATTTGAAGATACTTATTTTGGTATTGCTTATATATGTAATGTTTTATTTATCCAAGGGGTTATTGAGGATTGGACGGCTAGGACTAATGAATTATTGAAGGATGGTGTGCCAAATGAAAAATACAGTGGTATTTTGTAATTTAGGTTTCATGTTATATAAGCGTCATTTTGCTGCATAGCTTTAGTAATTTTAAATACAATTCAATGTACAATGTCGTCGTTATGCTATAACCAATGGAGTACACCAAAAATGGAACACTTTTCCCCTGTAGACAAAATAAAATGCTCGGGTTCAGGTATTACATTTTCCCTGCTATGTGATTTTTAGTTCCTTTAATTTTTACGAGATATTTAATTTTAATCAGATAATCCTAATTAAATTTTTAGGAGTTTTTTTGTTGACTGATTAATATATATTTTTGCAAGTATATATTTTATAACTATTATTAAATTACATCTATAAATTCTTAATATTTAAAACAAAGGAGGTTTAATATGCCGGAATCCCAAAAGGAATTTTTAATAAAGTGGGTTGTACAGCCTGTATTAGGAGCATTAATAGTATTTGTATTTTTTTGGGGAATAAATGCTTTAAGTGGGGGAACACCATTAAAAATGATGCATGCAGTTGTTATTAGTGATATTGAAGAGTTAAAAAGAAATGATATAGAAGGACTAAAAAAAGAGCTAAATAATACTAGGGAAATCTTAGAGGGAGAAATTAATGATAATGAAAGCAAATTAAATTTTCTTACAACAGATAATAATAACATAAAAAGGGAATTGCACACATTAACATCCTCTATAAACCCAGGGCAAACGGGTCTTAATTAACCAATTGTCAACCCAACCATAAGTACCTTCATCATATAGTCATCATCCCAACC
>JABSOJ010000496.1 GCA_013216005.1 Alteromonadaceae bacterium
TACATCTAACGGGATAAATAGCATATTATTCCGTCAATTTAGGATCTAAATGTAACAACAATCAAAATTCCAACAATTAAAAAAGCCAAAAATATAAACGGTAAATTGGTTGAAAATGGTCATATTTCGACAGCCTAGCCGACAGGTGTATTTTTGGCAATAACCATTGCTCAAAGTTTACTTGCTGTGGTTGGAATAATTGTGTTTAAACGCGGAAATTGGAAACTTAAAGAGGTATAAGTAAAAATTAAATAGTCCCCCGTTTTCATCGCAGGGGACTTTTTATAAAAAACAACATAAAAAATTTTACCCCCTCCTCATCATAATATTGCTTAACATAATATTAATATTTCTCTCAATATAAGAACATCTTAAAGCAGCATCATTGATAAATAGTTCCCCTGTAATTAAGCTCAAAAAACAAACTATTTTAAAAATACTCATCACATTCCATTGCACAGAAATATAATTTGGGTATCATGCACATTTTTTGAAATGAATCTTCGCGCTGGAGCTTGAAAAAATACATGAGAAAACTGCTATCTTCCCCGGTAAAAATGGCCTTAACTGAAACAGAAAACGTGATCTATCAAAACGCATTGAAATATGCGTCAGAACTCAGTTTGAATTTAATGGCCGTAAAAGTAACCAACCGCCCCGAAGATTTTCTTAACTGGTGCTCAGAATTAATAAGATTATGTCGACAAGAACTCAACATAGAATTATTAGATCCTGAACAGCTTCTCCCATTGAGCAAATTACAAACAGTACTAGAATCAGGTGTTAGTAGCACACAACTGAAAATGGCGCGTATTGCTCCCTGGCCTATATTTGTTGATTTTATTCAAAAACAAAAGACTATTCACGCATTGGAAGAACGTTTTAAACTTTTAGATTACATCAATGAAATCAAAGTTAAACCCTTAGCTGAGTTAATTGAAGAAGATAGACTCGCTTTTGCAGGTAAACATACCAACAATCATGATCACAGTGTTTATAACTTTGACGTTGAATGGTTTGCCTCAACTAAAGGTGCTAAAGTCTTTCATCTTTTATTACAGCAAAAACCAGCTGATTTTGATCAAGCTTTAAGTTACATCCCTCTTGAAGGCGACGTAACACCAGAGCAATACGAAAACTTTTCCAAGGCTTACCAGCATATTTTTTCTTCTCATACTGATGAAAAACCATCAGGAGAAAAAGCACCTTTAGCTGCCGCAACACGTTTATTAGCTATGCGCCGTCCAGATCAATTCATAGCGCTAACAAACGCCAAAATCGATATTTTATGTCAGGGTTTCTCAATACCTAAATTTAATAATTTTGATTTTAATTCATACTGGCAAGACATGATCGGCACTTTACGCACTTTTGCCTGGTGGCATCAAGCAGAGCCAACACAAGCTAACGAGCTAAAAATATGGCAAGCGAGAGCCATTTTAGTTGATTTGTTTTTATTCGCCGATGAAAATACAGCTCAAAATTCTAACTATTTTCGATTACGTGACAAAACACAAAAGAACAATGGCCGTGCAACAGCTGGCTCTGTGGCAAGAAAACGAACGAAAGAATCAGCTGAAATGCTTGTTGACCGTGCATTAACCGCTGATGATATACCTGAATATCTACTCAATAAACGCGACTCTATTATTAATGAAGTTAAAAATGGTAAAAGCGTTGAGCATGTTATTCGTTTAATGCGAGCAATTTTTGGCTAAAGCTCACTGTAGCATACAGCTATACCCGAACCACTTGGAAATGCTAGCTCAAGTAGTTTGGGTATAAACTTTCAATAACGTGATAACTAAACGTTTAAAAAACAAACAACGCAGTAAACCAATAAACTGGTATATTTAATTTCACTGATGGGTATAATCGAAATATCCATCTTTAATTAAGCTGTAAATAATCATGGCAACGTCTCAACCCATAGCACAACTCGGTCATCCTATATTAACCAAAAAAGCCCAGCCAATTGAAGATATATCTTCACCTTCAATTCAACAGCTAATTGATGACATGATGCAAACGGTAGAAAATGCTGGAGGCGTTGGTATAGCAACCCCACAAATACATCACAATAAACGGATATTTATTGTCTGCTCAAAACCTAATGCACGTTATCCAAATGCTCCTGATATGCCCCCTACCGCAATGGTAAATCCTGAAATAGTATCCCACGGCAATGAACAGGAAAATGGCTGGGAAGGTTGTTTAAGTGTCCCCAGTTTACGAGGTTTAGTCCCTCGATACACTTACATTGAAATAAGCTACTTTGATAGAAATGGCTATAAACATCATGCAATATATACCGATTTTCTGGCCAGGATATTTCAACATGAATTAGATCACCTTGACGGCTTAACTTTTGTTGACAGAGTTGCTTCTACAGATGATCTGATCAGTGAAAGTGAATGGTTTAGACAATATAATTAACTATTATTTATAACCACTCTTTTATTTTTTACTAATTGATGCGAAAAGTTAATGCGAATGCATTAAATGAAAATATTGGGCACTGACCATATAGGCTAAATTAGGGATACAGTTCAACAATGTTTTCTGTTAATTTACATGAGTTCAAACCTATACAGGCTCTGGACTGTATCAACTTAAACACAGTAATACACAAGTATGAACTGTTACCCGGTTTGATTGGTGCCTTTTTTCGCCAACCCTGCGCGCAATAGTGGCGGTAACAGCCATACTTAATCCGATAGCCACCGCGTATAGTAAAGTTAATACCGCTTCAGTTAGACCGACTACGGCAACTGCTTCTGCACCTAAACTTGAGACGAAAAATATATCTGTTATGGCGAATATAGATTCCATCACCATTTCCAGCACCATTGGAACGGACAGCAGAAAGGCTGCTTTTCCAATCGAGCCTTTAGTGAAATCTTTAGTATTACCTTTAAGTGCTTGTTTAAATAAACTGAATATATTTGTTTTTTGTAAATTGTTTGTTGTTGTCATTATTGACGACCTTTGGGTCATAGTTTTATTATGATTTAGTTAATATAAAATAACCTGAATTCAAGTGATAAGTGCATAACCCAATAATTTTTCAACATCTATGCCAGTAAATTCTTTAAATGCCTCGTAAGGCGTTTTAAACCCCAATATTTTTCTTGGTCTACTATTGAGTTTATGCACCGCTTTAAAGAC
>JABSOJ010000497.1 GCA_013216005.1 Alteromonadaceae bacterium
ACGCTTCCCACCGCTCAAATACTGAAAACTACCTGTGCAAAATTGCGAGGACACATTTCCTATTATGGCGTTACAGATAATAGTAAAAGTATCAACAGTTTTGCTTTTCGAGTAAAGGAATTGTTGTTTAAATGGCTGAATAGGCGAGGTAAACGAGGGTGTTATACTTGGGAGAAATTTAATAAATTACTCAAGTTATTTCCGCTACCGATACCGAGTATAAAGGTCAATTTGTTCAGGTAATAAAAGTCACTTTCAAAGTGAAGTGTGTTGTCGAGGAGCCGTGTGCGTAAATAGCGCAAGCACGGTTCTGTGAGGGGCTTGGCTAACAACATCATACTGAGAAGTCTTTACTTTTCAGCGTGATGGAGTGCCGGTCTACTCGACCAAGTCGCATTTTTAAAGATATTTTGAATAATATCGACAATCTTGCGGTCAGCGTACTTGCCCCCTGTTTTTTATTTAGGCCAATACTTTAAAAATGCGACTTGACCCCTTTTTTTTTGACCCCTTTTTTTTTATAATTTTAGTATTTCCTCGTTTGCATTTAACTTTACACCCCCCTATTTAAAAATTTGAAGAAATGTTTCTAATCAATTAAGCTTTAAGTGAATTAAAATAAATCGTTAAATCAATTTAAAGGAGTAGTGGAATTTATGAGTAACTTTTATTGTCTGCATATTTTGGACCGTCTTCGGAAAAGCAAATCCAAGAGCTTAGCTATCAGCGATATATTGCCACCTGAAGATGGCGGTAAAATCCCTTATAATACAGGTACAGGAGGCGGAATATTTGGTAGCAGTTTAATTGCTTTAATGGAAATTGAACTCATCAAGGTTTCTACTAAGCAAGGAAATGATTGTACAAATGAAATGCTTTTTGACCAAAGTATTTCGAATAATACTGCCTTACGGGATGGGTATGCTTTGGCAAAATTCTTAGCAGGAAAGGAAACAACAACATATTTATCTCTTACGGTCAAATTAGAGAAATTTCAACGTGCCACCGGATATAGCCTTACTAGGCAAATTGAGTATGAACTTACGACTAAGAGAGATGATACTATTTTAGCTCGACCAGTTTTTGGAAAACCAAGCGGGCAGCCAAAATCCGATGTATTTGTATTAATGCCTTTTAATGATGTTCTCGATCAAATATATAATAATCATATTAAATTTGTATGTGAGAAAAACAATTTAATATGCACCAGAGCTGACGAACAATTGGGGACGAACGCGGTAATGAACGATATTTGGGAACAAATACACAACTCCGAACTTATCGTAGCAGATTGTACAGGGCGAAATCCAAATGTTTTTTATGAACTGGGCATTGCTCACACATTAGGTAAGAAAGTGTTAATTATTACTGGTAATAGTGAAGATATCCCTTTTGATATACGACACCTTCGATACATACCGTATGCATATACGGTGGAAGGAATGAGAGAGTTCGATGTGAAATTATCGGAAAACTTAGATCGGGCTTTTAATAAAAAAATGGAAAATCATAACTTTAATAGACAGCGTAGCAATTGGTGAACTAATTAGTTGTGCTGATAACGAATCGCAATTAACAAAGAAAAAGGGGTCAAGTCGCATTTTTAAAAAAAGGGGTCAAGTCGCATTTTTAAAGATATTTTGAATAATATCGACAATCTTGCGGTCAGCGACTTGCCCCCTGTTTTATATTTAGGCCAATACTTTAAAAATGCGACTTGACCCCTTGTTTTTTACTTTTACCATTTAGACTTGATTTATAAATTAGTAAGACAACCCTTGTTGACTGCTTTTCAACCAAATGTTAGACGTTATCGCCATAGTTTTGTTGTATTTATTTCGGGCTATTGACAACAAACTATTTTGTCTAGCGTACCGTTCTTGCTTGGATGCTTTTCTGCTCCTTTAAATATAAATCCAGCAGGACAAAATAACTGTTCTCCATCAATCTTTGCGTCTATTACTTTACAGGATGATTTAGTAGAGTAATTAAACAGATGTTTTTCTAGCTCGTCAACTCTCTTTTCTAAAAGGTTAATATTAGAGTTTATCTGATTGGGATTGTTTTTTATGACTTTAATTAATTCGCTTAATTTTTGATTTAAGCTAGAAATGTTGTTAACAAGTTCTTTGGTCGTATCGTTTTTATCTTCCGGTCTATCTGTAAAAAGTATTGATGCGGTTAAAAATAATAAAATCCCGACCAAACTTAAGATAGCTTGACCATTAAACTTATTTTTAGCCGTTGAAATCCCCCATGAACTGTTGGACAAAGCGGTAGCTGTCTCAGTGATTCCTTTTCCACCTAGAATTATACTGATAACAAAACAGAAAAAGGCTAATATTGATAAAATATTATAAGGTAGGCTTGTTTGGTTACTGGCTCCAGCGACAAAAACATATGAAGCACCTTGGATAGCTAACATTGATAAATTGGCCGTAATAATAAAGCCACTCAAGTTTGTCATTAAATTTGACGCAGCTCTTTTATCTTCATTCGATGGCATAGCTTAACCTCCCCAAAGGTTTACTTTACTTAATTTTAGATCATCATAAATGCTAGCAACAGCTTTCAGAACATCTCCACCTGTAAGGGTTAAACCTTCATCATTACGGTTAAAGTCAACATTATTATGTTCTTCTTTATTTTTTGCAATCTGAATAGCTTCTTTCAATATAGATTCTGCATCACTTTGAAGCCACTGAATAACATCATCTTTAAAAGAGTTATTTAATGCCAATGGAAGGGCTACTAATTGATGCAAATTGATAATTAGAAAATGGATTGCATCATTACGAACATTTAGCCTTTGCTCGTTGAGTTTATTGATATTCCTATGAACAATGGACGAAACAATGTTTTTAGTCTTAATGTATACTTTTCCTTGGGATAGGGATGACTCTTGGTCATATTTATATGAATCCATAATAGATTTATAAATGTTATCAAACTCTCTACGCATAATTTAGTCCTTTTAAATTTGTTTAGGGTGCTATTCATTTATAGCCAATCCCAAAATAAAACTGGGTCTGAGTAGAATAGCACTAGGTTAAGATAAAACCTATTATAAATCAGTTGTTTATTTTATATTTCCTGAAGTGTGTCTTTAATTTGAAAATCATTCGGTTGCTATTTCTAAAGGACTACGCTGTAAA
>JABSOJ010000005.1 GCA_013216005.1 Alteromonadaceae bacterium
TATGCAGGAGCCGTATACGAGGTCCGTACGTACGGTTCTGTGAGAGGGATGAGGCAAAAGCCTCACCCTACTCGATGGGAGGATGGTAATGCCGATAAACATGCAACGATTGAGGGGATCTTATCTTCCCAAGGCAAGTTTTTATATCAGGTTGAAAATTTTTCTTTAAAGTATTACCACTTAAATCGCCTTGTGCCCGTGGGTTACTTGCGGGGTGTGGGGTATATTCACAACGTTTTTGCAGTCGAAACGATGATTGATGAATTGGCTCATGCTGCAGATGGTCAAGATCCTTTAGCATTTCGGTTAAACCACCTCAATAATAACTTTGAACGGGCAATACCCCTGTTAGAAAAAGTAAAAGAACAATCGAACTGGCAATGGCCACAAACCAATCCACTCAGGGCTTTAGGTGTTGCTCACTATTATTTTAGCCGTTATCCGGGATCGTATCTTGCGCAGGTTGTGGACATATCGCTTAATGAAAGCACTGGTGAAATTCAAGTTCATCATGTTTATACCGCGGTAGACTGTGGCACTCTTGTCAATCCCGCTCAGGTAGAATCTCAAGTTGAAGGTGGTTCATTAATGGGTGTAAGTTTCGCACTTAAAGAAGAACTAACGTTCGAAAATGGTGGTGTTAGTGACAGAGATTTTAAAGACTATTCTATCTTGCGCATGAATAAAGCCCCTGAATTTGATACTTTTTTAACGCAAAGTACAAAAGAACCAGGAGGAATTGGTGACGCAACAAATTGTTTAATAGCACCAGCCATTGCAAATGCCGTCTTTAATCTCATTTATCGTAAATACAATAAAACACTGCATTTACGTGATTTACCAATGACCCCAGAGAAAGTTAAACGAGCACTAAATTTGATCGGTATTTAAGGTGCTACTTGAGTAACTGAACTGCCAGCGGCAGGGACTTAAAGCACTTCCAATTACTCAATTTGTCACCTGTAACTCAATCTTTATTATTGCAAAATCTAGTTCCTAAAAGATAGCGTAGATCGCGTTACCTTTTGGTAACTAGTTTGACGTCACGCGCAATGCTTTACCAATTAGTATTTGATGCATTACGTAAGTTAGAAGTTAAATAAGTTAGAAGTAAAGGTGTGATTGTTCAATTTTAATTTTGCGCTGCCACCCAACTTTTAGCATATTCAGTCAATTAGTGCTATTGGCTGAATCGTTCTACAAGACTAACTTGCCAATCAATTCATTGTAATTAAAAACTAAACTGGTTAAGGTTGTGGCTAATTCAATTCTGTCTACAAGAAAAGTCTGATTTATGCGTCCCAATCCTCATCCTGAACTTGAAGTAACACAGCTTAATTGGCGTGTGGTTAAAATGCTTTGGCCTTATTTGTTAGAATTCAAATCAAGGATAATTTTTGCCATTATTTGCTTGGTATTGACTAAAGTAGCCAGTGTTTATTTGCCTTTTATTTTAAAAGACATTGTTGATACGTTAGATACTCAACAAGACAACCGTGTGTTTCTGGTGCCTTTTGGCTTAGTTGCTGCTTACGGTATGGTGCGTTTGACGGTAGTATTATTTGCAGAAATTCGGGACACTTTATTTGGTCGGGTGACTGAACGGGCTATTCGACGTGTTGGTTTAAAAGTGTTTCGTCATTTACATCAACTGGATTTAGATTTTCACTTAAACCGACAAACGGGTGGATTATCGCGTGATATAGATCGCGGCAATTCAGGTGTTAGTTTTTTAATGCGCTTTATGGTTTTTAATATCGTACCAACCTTGATTGAAATTGTGATGGTGATCACTATTTTGTGGGTAAATTATGGTATTTGGTTTGCAGTTATTACTGGAACATCTATTATCAGTTATATCGCCTATTCAATTTATGCCACCGAGTGGCGTACCCGATATATTCGTGCAGCGAACAAAGCTGATTCATCAAGCAATACCAGAGCAATAGACAGTTTACTTAATTACGAGACCGTGAAATATTTTACTAACGAAAATCATGAAGCTCAGGCTTACGACGAACAGCTGTCTCATTGGGAAAAAGCAAAAACGCAAAACAGACTGTCGTTGTTTGCGCTTAATGCCGGACAAGCAATAATTATTTCATTATCAATCACCGCAATGCTTGGTTTAGCGGCTTATCAGGTAACGTATGAACAAATGACCTTAGGTGATTTTGTCTTGATTAATGCTTTTATGATGCAGCTGTTTATTCCGCTGAATTTTTTGGGTTTTGTTTATCGTGAAATTAAAAATTCATTGGCGAATATCGAAAATATGTTTGGTTTGTTACTTAAAAACCCGAAAATTCAAGATAAAGAAAATGCGAAAGAATTGAGTATCGACAAGGGTGGCATTCAATTTAATAACATCTCTTTTGCTTATCATAAAGATCGTCAAATTCTGAAAAACATTTCTTTTTCTATCGGTGCAGGGCAAAAAGTTGCGGTAGTGGGTGACAGTGGTTCAGGTAAGTCTACCTTAGTTAAATTGTTGTTTCGTTTTTATGACGTTAATCAGGGAAGCATTAGCGTTGACGGGCAGGACATTGATCAAATCACTCAACATTCATTACGCAAAAACATAGGCATTGTGCCGCAAGATACTGTGCTGTTTAACGATACTTTGTTTTCAAATGTGCATTACGGTAATCCAAAGGCAAGTAAAGACGAAGTTTTAAAAGCTATCGACATGGCTCATTTGTCTGAATTTATCAGCTCTTTACCTGACGGTTACAATACTCAAGTGGGTGAACGTGGTTTAAAACTTTCTGGTGGTGAAAAACAACGTGTAGCCATTGCCCGAACCATTTTAAAAAATCCTGCAATTTTAGTGTTCGACGAGGCAACATCGTCACTAGACAGTCATTCTGAGCAAGCAATATTAAATGCGATCAAAGAAATAGCCGAAAACCGAACCAGTTTAGTGATCGCCCACCGATTATCCACCATTATTGATGCCGATAATATTATTGTGCTTAGGCAAGGGGAGATCATTGAGCAGGGCAATCATCAGGCATTATTAGCACAGCAGGGGTATTATCAAAAAATGTGGAAGTTGCAGCAGTCTAGCTAAATAGCGTGTTAACTAATTAACAAAATGATAAAAATTATAAGAAGAATAAAAATATGAAAAATATGTCGAAGATGAATGAAAGTAGCGGGTTTTTTTCCGGCGTTAATAAAGGAATGACGATAGCGTCGGCGTTGCTGGTTACTCTTTTTGTGTTGTTTACCATGTACGATCCTAAATACGCTGATTCAGTATATACCGCTGCGAAAGATTTTATCGCCAGAGATTTAGCATGGTATTACGTTGGCTTGGTTAATTTTTTCCTATTCTCGGCTATTTACATTATGTTCAGTCGTTACGGGAGTATTCGTCTTGGCAATGATGATGATAAACCAGAATATAGTTTTTTCTCCTGGTTTTCGATGTTGTTCGGTGCGGGGTTAGGAATTGGTATCTTGTTTTGGAGTATTGCTGAACCAATTTATCATTTACAAAGCAACCCGTTTATTAGTGAAGGACAAGCGTTATCAGTGGAAGCTGCCAAAGTCGCAATGCGGATCAGTATATTTCATTGGGGGCTGCATGCCTGGGGATTATTTGCTATTTCTGGTTTATCGTTAGCTTATTTTTGTTATCGGAAAGGTTTGCCACTGTCGGTTCGTTCTGGTCTTTATCCTATATTTGGCGACCGAATTTATGGGCCGATTGGGCATTTAGCAGACTTGCTCGCGGTATTTGGTACGGTTTTTGGTCTCGCAACTTCGTTAGGACTTGGCGCTCAACAAATTAATGCTGGTTTTAATTATTTATTTGGTCTGGAAGTAAGCACAAACAATCAAGTAGTGCTTATTATGGTTATCTCAATATTAGCGACAATATCGGTATTAAGTGGAGTTAATAAAGGGATTAAACTGCTCAGCGAATTCAACATGCGCTTGACGGTTGTGATCTTAACTTTTTTCCTTGTACTTGGCCCGACCGTTTATATTTTAGGTGCTTTTGTTGGCAGTATCGGCGACTATTTTCAAAATGTTATATCGTTAGGTTTTTGGGTTGACTCTGATCCTGAAGGTAAATGGCAAGGTGGATGGACTATTTTTTATTGGGGTTGGTGGATTGCCTGGGCACCGTTTGTCGGTATGTTTATTGCCCGTATTTCAAGGGGGCGTACCATCAGGGAATTTGTATTTGGTGTGTTAATTGCGCCGATTGCTTTATCTATGTTCTGGCTCTCTACTTTTGGTAATACCGCTATTTTTATCGAATTATTTGGTGGCGGCGGCATTGTAGATGCGGTAAATCAGGATATTACCACCGCACTATTTAAAACCATTGAGTTAATGGGACTAAACTCTGCGTTAACCATCGCCGGCGCGAGTATTTGCATTATATTGTTGGTGACCTATTTCATTACCTCTGCTGATTCAGCAACTTTAGTTATCTGCACTATATTGTCTATGGGGAGTGAACATCCACCTTCGCGTTATCGTATATTCTGGGGATTATCAATTGGTGCTGTAGCTGGCGCATTACTATTATCCGGTGGACTTAAAGCATTGCAAACCGCATCGATAGTCGCAGCTTTACCTTATTCAGTAGTATTAATTTTAACAACGTGGGGTTTGTTTAAATCCCTTCGACAAGAGTTGTTGCCTGACGTAGCAACATCGAATGGGACTAGCACTATTAGCAAACCAAACGAACTGATAAAATAGAAAACGGTAAAACGGTAAAATGGTAAAACGGTAGGATGGGTTAGCCAAAGGTGCAATCTATTAATAATGCATCAATGACACTATTTTTCATGTTTAACCGTTGAACCCTTATCAAAAGAAACGTTATCAAAAGAAAAGTTATCAAAGGTAAAATTTATGCAGTCACAGTTAGATCCTGTTAATCAAAAAGTAGTTAATCAAACAAAACAATGGATAGAAGAAATCATCGTAGGTTTGAACTTTTGCCCGTTCGCAAAAAAGGAACTAGTTGCTGACAGTATTCACTATTTTGTTTCCAAACAAGGACAAACCAAATTTGCCTTAGAAGAAGTAATGGAACAATGTCGTTATTTACAACAGCATGAAGAACTTGAAACCAGTTTAGTCATCTTTAAAACAGGCTTTAAAGATTTCAACAAGTACCTTGAATTACTAGACTATGCCAACGATTTGTTAGCAGACACTGGCTACGAAGGAATATTTCAGCTGGCAAGTTTTCATCCTGAGTATTGTTTTGAAGGCGAAGACATTGACGATGCTGCTAATTATACTAATCGCTCACCTTATCCGATTATTCATATTCTTCGTGAAGAAAGTTTAGAGCGGGTTTTGAATGTTTATAAAAATCCTGAGGAAATTCCTGACGATAATATTGAATTTGCCAGAGAGAAGGGGAGTGAT
>JABSOJ010000048.1 GCA_013216005.1 Alteromonadaceae bacterium
GCTCATGCAAGACGACAATTCTATGATGTACTGAGCCATTTCAGCGAAGAAGTTGAATATGTGCTTGAGCGATATAGTCAAATCTGGAGTTTCGATGAAGAAACACAAAGCCAAAATATGTCGGATGCGGATAGGCTAGTCCATCACAAAACACACTCACTACCCATCATGGAAAAAATCAAAGACTGGGGCATCGAACACCTGAACAATAATACCGTTGAAGAAAATAGCGGTTTAGGTAAGGCGATCTGCTATTTCAATAAACACTACCATGAATTAACGAGCTTCTGCCGACTTGAAGGAGCGAAATTGGATAACAATGCCATGGAAGCGCAGTTAAAGCTGAAGATTAGAAATCGAAAAAATGCGATGTTCTATAAAACGTTATCGGGTGCCAGTATCAGTGACGTGATCACGTCAATCATTGCAACGGCAGGGAAAGCGGGGGTTAATGTTTTCAATTACTTCAACTTACTGCAACGTGAACGAGAAAAAGTAAAAGCCAATCCTGAAAATTATCTTCCTTGGAATTATCTGGATAATAGTTAATTCTCACCTGAAATCACATGAAGCAGCTGACTTAGACATCTTGTCTAAGTCATGTTTTGCTGTGGAAAATTTTAATAAAGGGCCTTATTTAAAGAAATCTGTTAAGTCACGCTATCTTGTCGGAAGCTCACGATGTATTTTGATTTAGCAAGATAATCTAAATAAATTGTCAAAATCCTAAAGATTGTTTGATAGTGTTGAAAGTTAAAATAAATTATTGCTTGAATAGGCCTGTAGATTCGCTGTAATCTACAGGCCTTTTATTATAAACATCTATCTTATTGGCCTATTTTTATGAACCTATATTTTAAAAAGTCGCTATATCGCCTTGTTTCATTGATATTGTTACTTGCTGTACCGTCTGTTTGGGCACTAAGCTCATCAGACACAAATCTGAGTACTCGCACATCCACATTGACAGACGCTTATACTTATTCGAATTATGATCAAGTTAAAACAACACATATATATTTGGATCTTAATGTCGATTTTGATAATAAATCGTTAACAGGTTTTGCAGAGTTATCACTTAATTGGCTTAGTGATAAAGTTCAACCGGTGATCTTGGATACACGGGATTTGGTTATTCACCGTATTATGGCTCAAAATAGTAATGGTCATTGGCTTGTGGTTAATTATAAATTAGCGAAACGTGACGATGTTTTAGGTTCGAAATTAACGGTAAACACGCTTTTTAAAGCCAAAAAATTAAGAGTTTATTACAATTCCACGCCTAAGGCTTCTGGTTTACAGTGGTTATCACCAGAGCAAACTGCCGGTAAACAAAAGCCATTCATGTTCAGTCAAAATCAGGCGATCCACGCGCGTTCATGGATACCCGTTCAAGATACTCCTGGTGTACGAGTTACCTATACTGCCCGTATCACCACAGATAAAGATTTATTAGCGGTAATGAGTGCTAATAATGAACCTGACACCAAACTTGACGGTGATTACTTCTTTTCAATGCATCAAGCTATTCCGCCTTATCTAATTGCTATCGGTGTTGGAGATCTTAAATTTAAAGCAATGAGTCATCAAACGGGTATATATGCTGAAGCTAGTATTCTTGATGCCGCTGTTGCTGAATTTGATGATACTCAAGCAATGATTGACGAGTCTGAAAAACTTTTTGGCCCATATCGTTGGGGTAGATATGATTTGTTAATTTTACCACCAAGTTTTCCTTTCGGTGGCATGGAAAATCCAAGATTGTCATTTATTACCCCTACTGTTATTGCTGGTGATAAAAGTTTAGTCAATTTAATTGCTCATGAGCTTGCGCATTCGTGGTCTGGAAATCTTGTTACCAATGAAAGTTGGCGTGATCTGTGGCTGAATGAAGGTTTCACCAGTTACGTTGAAAACCGTATTATGGAAGCTGTTTTTGGGTTAGACCGAGCGGTTATGGAACAGGCATTATCAGCACAAGATCTTAGTTATGAAATAGCGGAAGAATTGCCGCCTGGTGATACTCAATTATATATAGATCTTAAAGGTCGTGATCCTGATGATGCATTTTCAGGTGTACCTTATACAAAAGGTCAGTTGTTTTTAATTTATCTCGAAGAAAAGTTTGGTCGTGAACGTTTTGATCCCTTTATCTTAGAGTATTTTAACAGTCATGCATTTCAAAGCTTAGGAACTGCTAATTTTATCATTTATTTAAAAGAAAATTTAACGCACAAATATCCTGATATTGTCAGTGATGAAGCTATCAACGAATGGATTTACGAACAAGGTTTACCGACTTATATTCCTAAACCTACTTCGAATGCTTTTACTTTAATTAATGATCAAATTAATAATTTGCTTTCAGACGATATAACATTAGCTCAATTACCGACTAATGAATGGACCCTGCATGAGTGGTTGCATTTTATTAATAATTTGCCATATAACGTACCTGTAGTACGTATGACTGAGTTTGATAAAGCTTTTAATCTAACCAATAGCTCCAATGCTGAAATAGCACATGCCTGGTATTTACTCTCCTTAAAAACAGGTTATAAAGCGGTATTTCCTGCAATGGAAAAATATCTGATCAGTATTGGTCGTCGTAAGCTGATTGTTCCATTGTATAAAGAACTCGCTTTATCTGAATCAGGTATGGCCTGGGCCAAAAAAGTGTATTTAAAGGCACGTCCGGGGTATCACCCGTTAGCGCAAGGCACTGTTGATGGTATTTTGAATAAATAGCATCACACAGTTTTAGATTGTCGCTTAAATAATTTTATGAAGTAAATAAAAAGCCAGCATTTGCTGGCTTTATTTTTTTAAGTTTTCAAATGAAGTGACGGATAAACACCCAGTAAAAGAGCAGCATCGAATCACTTTGACTAATTATTATCAATTTATTGATCAAATAAAAATTAGTATGAACGGGAGTCAAAATCCTTGCTGTAATTGTCGACCCACATCGCAGTGGCTCCACAAATTGCTACGGGCATTACAATAAAATTAACGATAGGTATCATTGAAAAAACAGTAACGGTGAACCCGAAACTATAACTCAATCCTTGCTGTTGTTTTAAAGCTGATTTCATTTCTTGAAACGATATTTTATGATTATCAAAGGGGTAATCTATATATTGAATCGCCATCATCCAGGCAATAAATAAAAACCAAATGACTTGTCCAACGAAGGGTAAAAATAACATCAATAAGAAAAATCCAATCGCCCGAGGTAGGTAATACGTCAGTTTTTTCCATTCTCTGCCAAGTGTTCTTGGAATGTCTTTGAACACATCACTGAATTGCCCTTTTGGAGCGGCATTACCGGAAAGTATGGCTTCTATTTTTTCTGATAATAAACCATTAAAAGGAGCGGCTATCCAGTTGGCAATGGTGGTGAAAATGAAGGAGAAAATAACTACAACTGCTAATATAGCCAGTGGCCATAATACAGAGCTGAGCCAGTTAAGCCAATCGGGTAACCATTGAGTTAATATTTCCATATAATGTTCAAGTTGTAAAAACATATAATAAAAAGCAATACTGAACATGATCAAATTGATCGCTAAAGGAATGAAAACAAAGCGTCTGATCCCTTTTTTACGAATTAATTCAAAACCTTTTATAAAGTAACCTGCGCCACTGGTGGCAACAACTTGATTTTCTGGATGATTCATAGTTTATTTATTGACCTAACTTATTGTTATTCAAACGGCTATTATAAGGAGTAATTGATTTTCAGAACAGAGTTTTATTGTTACAAAATACAAAGAATTCTGTTAAAGTGCTCAGTTCTCTGTTAAAGATGAGAACGTGAATTTTATTCGAACTATATTAATTATTATGTGGGTTTATTGATTTAATGCGACTTAAGCATATAAAATTAGCTGGTTTTAAATCGTTTGTCGATCCCACTAAAGTTCCTTTTGAACATCAAATGACGGCAATTGTTGGTCCTAACGGTTGTGGAAAGTCGAATATAATTGATGCTGTACGTTGGGTTCTGGGGGAAAGTTCTGCTAAGAATCTTCGTGGAGATTCAATGACGGATGTTATTTTTAATGGTGCGAATACGCGTAAAGCGATAGGTCAGGCAAGTGTTGAATTAGTTTTCGAAAGAACAAGTAAGGCCTCCAATACTGTTAACTCTAATACTGCTAACTCCAGTACCAGTTCAAGTACCAGCACAAGTACCAGTAATTCAGGTGTTTTTTTTACTCAAGGCGCTAATTCCTTAGATCATTTTCAAGGCAGCATGGCAGATCGTAACGAAGTGTCTATTCGTCGTGTTGTTAATAGGGATAGTGTAAACAGCTATTTTTTAAACGGCTCAAAATGTCGACGCCGTGATATTACCGATATATTTTTAGGAACTGGGCTTGGACCAAGAAGTTATGCCATTATTGAACAAGGCACTATTTCACGACTGATTGAGTCTAAACCGCAAGACTTACGTATATTTATTGAAGAAGCAGCAGGAATTTCAAAATACAAAGAACGACGCAGAGAAACGGAAACACGTATTCGACACACACGTGAAAATTTAGCACGTTTGTCGGATATTCGTGCTGAACTGACATTACAAATTGATAAACTTCATCAACAAGCTGAAGCAGCGAAACGATTTAAAACCTTAAAAGCAAGTGAACGTAAATATAAAGCCGAGTTAGCGGTATTAAGGTGGAAAAAGTACGATCAACAAAGCCAGCAGTATAAGCAGAAAGTTAATAAAAAACAGCGTGAAGTCGAAGATTTATTCATTAAGAATAACCAGCATGATATTGAGTTATTAAAGGCTAAACAATTACTTGAACTTGGTAGTGGTAATACAAGTGAGCTGCAACAGGCAAAACTTAGTCTCAGCAGTGACGTTGCCCGGTTAGAACAGAAAATAAAGCATAACCGACAGCAACAAGCTGATATTGAAAAAAACAGTATTCAATCACAGCAACAGTTACTCACAGCCCAAGCTGAATTGTTAGTTGAAGAAGATAAATTAATTGCTATCAATACGGACGTTGAAGAGAAAAATCCAGAATTGGAAATTGTTGTGCAACAACTGGATATGTTGAAAACGGTTTTACAGGAGAGCCAGACAAAGTTACAAGAAGCACAACAAAATTGGCAGCAAGTTAACCATCAGAAGAATGAATTTATTTCTGCTAAAGCTCAGATAGAAAGTAAAATATCGACTCAACATAACCTCATTGCAGATATTAGTATCCGGCATAGAAAACTTTCATCGTTTTTAACTGATTTACGGGCGAGAATTTCTCAACCTGATTTTGCACAAACAAAATTGCAACAAGAAAAACTGCATGAACAAATACAACAACGAATTGATGACGGCAAAGCGTTAAAATTACACGCTGAACATTTGCAAAAACGTTTATCAGAGCATCAGCAACAAGGTGCTGAGCAGCGTGGTATATACCAGACTCTTAAAGTCAATTTAAAACAGAGCCAAAGTCAATTAGTCGCTAAACCTGATTGGTTGATTGAGCAGTCTTTGTGGTTAGAGCAACAACAAATTAATCAGCAGGGGGCCTTTTATCAAAATATCAAGGTGGCACAAGGCTGGGAAATGGCGGTTGAAATGGTCTTGTCACCTTGGCTTCAGGCTCAAATAGTAGATGTTTTTCCTGAAGAAATTCCCGTCAACACGGTTTCGTTAGTTAAAAGTAGCTTAACTACACTTCATTTAGGTGAAAAAGGCTTAGTTGGTAAAAGTATAGTCACCACAAATGATCAAAAAAATAGTTTACATCAAGGTACATTAGCCGAAAAAGTATCAGGAGAAATGGCTTGTATTCATTTGCTTAATCAAGTTTATATTACTGAAAACTTAAAACAGGCTAAGTTATTACTGAAATCGTTATCAAGTGAGGCATCTGTTATTTGTCAAGATGGTACCTGGCTGGGCCATAACTTTTTACAAAAAGGTTTGTTGCCAGAAGGATCTGACAATGATGAATTATGTCAAGTTAACGAACGATTAAAACGTGTTAGTCAAATTAACACCTTACAGGACGAAATTTCTCAAATAGGCCAGTGGCTTAATGAAAGTGATGAAATAACCAGACAGTTGCAAAATGATATTGAAAATTGTTATCAACAGCAGGAAAAAAACAGTCAAGACTTTAAACAGCAACAAGTTGTTTATCAGCAAAAGCAACAAGAAATTGCTTTAGCTGATCAACAATCTCAACACGAGCAACAGCAATGTCAAAATACGCTGGCAGAGCTTGATGTTTTAACTTCGCTAAAACAAACTGAACAACGAAAATTAACAGACTTTGAACAACAGCAAACCACGGCATTACAAAATGCACCTGATGAATCGAAAATAAATGAGTTTGCACAACAAACGGAAAAATTAGAGCAAAACATACAAATCAGCCAGTCTCAAATTCATCAGTTACATGAGCAGCGTCATGAGCTTGCGGTGTCTCTTGAACAAGTGAAGAGCCAACATTTGCATTGCACCAATACAATTATTCGTCATAAAGATCAAATAACTCAACAATTACTTGTTCAGACACAACAAAGTGAATTACAGAAAAATGGCGTTAATCCATTGCTGGCTGATGAAAAACAGTTGCAAAAGTGGTTACAGCAAATGTCATCTCTTGATGAAGATTTACAACGTGTCCATGAAAATTTAGCGTCTGCGCAATTGACCGTTAATAATATAGAAGATGAGAAGAAAAAAATTAGTAGTAGAATAAGCTATTATAAAGAACAAATTTCACAAGCGCTTCTTGATGGTGAGAGTTATCGACTACGTGCAGAAGCTGCAATGGAAAATTTGGCAGATCTACATCAGAATTTAGACGATGTTTTGGCAATCATGCCAGAAAGTGCTAAAGAAGGGCTCTGGCAGGCTCATATTTCTCGTTTAACGAAAGACATTAGTCAACTGGGGGCAATTAATTTAGCTGCAATAGATGAATATGATACGCAATTTGAACGTAAGTCTTTTTTAGATCATCAGAATGATGATTTGACTCAAGCGATTACTACGTTGGAATCGGCTATTGCTAAAATAGACAAAGAAAGTCGTCAAAAATTTAAGGCTACGTTCGAGCAAGTAAACAAGGGCCTTAAAGAATTGTTTCCAAAAGTTTTTGGTGGAGGTAGCGCATATCTTGATTTAACGGATGAAGACCTGTTAAATACAGGTGTAACTATTATGGCAAGACCACCAGGTAAAAAAAATAGTACGATTCATCTATTATCTGGTGGAGAAAAAGCGCTGACCGCATTATCATTAGTGTTTGCAATTTTTAGATTGAATCCAGCGCCATTTTGTATGTTGGATGAAGTTGATGCACCTTTAGATGATGCGAATGTCGAAAGGTTTTGCAATTTGGTAAGAGAAATGTCTCATACCGTACAGTTTATTTATATAAGTCATAATAAAATCGCAATGGAAATGGCTTCGACTCTAACAGGAGTTACCATGTTTGAACCGGGTGTATCAAAAATGGTTGCTGTTGATATTGAAGAAGCAATTGCTATGGCAGAAATATCTTAATATCAATTGGATATAATATGGGTTAGGTGATGGAAGGTAATTTTAGAAACGCATTAATTATAATTAGCGCTATCGTGATCGGTGCTATTTTTGTTCATGGTTTGTGGACGATAAGAAAGAATAAGAATCCCTACAAGTTAAAAACAAAAAAAGATGGTGTAAAGCCTCTTACAAGAGGTTTTGATCCTTTGGGTTTTGATCAAGACGGAGTGAGTAAAAAAAGAGTTTTAAGTTCGACAGATAATCAAAATGATAGCTCGTTGACGAACAAAATTGATGATATTTCAGTGACTGAAATATCAAACTTTGAAGAGAATGCTTCAAGAAAAATTTCTTATGAACAAGCGTCTGATGATTTTGTTAACGAAAGCATCGGGTTAGGAGTGGATCCTTTAGAGCCTGTCGATGTTAGTGAAATTTTACAATCTGATCCTATGTTTGATGAAACTTATTTATCAGCGGATCTTGTTGCCGATGACGTAGATGATTTGGTTTTTCAGAAATCAGAAGTTGTTGATGCGAAAAAACCAGTTTATAAAGAGCCTGTTACTCGACCTAAACCACAAGTACCTGTAAAGGCACAAGCTAAAACAAGTGTTCGCAGAACAGTACCGTTAACTAAAACGCCATTATCTAAAAAAGAACTGAAACGTGATCAAATGGAGATTAATTTTGGCGTCGAGTCAGATTTAGACAATGCGAAAATTGAGGGGAGTGCTCCTGAAGATAAATCAATACCAGCTTTTAGTGCTATTGATGAAGCACCAGCTAAAAAACCACAAGTTGATCCTGAGGTCATTGTTTTATCCGTGGTAATGCCTGAAAATCAAATAATGTCTGGTGCAGCATTACTGCCAAGTCTGTTAACTATGGGGATGAAATATGGAGATATGAATATTTTTCATCGTCATCAAGACAATGCAGGTAACGGCAAAGTTACTTTTAGTCTAGCTAATATGATGAACCCAGGTACATTTGATTTAGACAGCATGGAAAGCTTTGCTACGCAGGGAGTCAGTTTATTTATGACTTTACCCAATGCCGGTGATCCTTTTGAAGTGTTTGAACAAATGTTATCAGCAGCAAAACAGTTATCGCATGAATTTAGTGGGCAATTGTTAGACGATAAACGCAGCATGATGACCAAACAAACTGAGCAGCATTACATAGGTAAAATACGTGATTTTGAACGTAAAAACCGTATTATCTCGGTATAAATAAGTTTATTTTTTCTCAAAAAATTAAGTTTCAATTTTGTCATTCTTTTAAATGTGGGATAAGTAAGAATTTTTATCCCCATTGTCTTTCTACAGAGCTAAGAGCTGAAAGTAATAGCTGAGAGTAATAGCTAAGAGTAAAGACAGTAGAGTAGTAAATTGAGGCTTTTTCATTTTAATCATCAATATTATATGTACGATCAATCAAGTTTTCTTGACGTTTAATACGAACGCTTAACGCTTAACGCTTAATGCGAGAATTGATTGATATTGAACCTTCATATTAAAAACAATTGACTCACCTAGTCAAAAAGTTTCAGGACACGCATTGTTATGACCAAGTTTAGTACTAAACAATTATCAATTATTGAGACGCTTAAATTAGACGTTGAGCCATCATCAATAGAAGCACTATTTAACGTTAAAAGTGTAAGTGAACTGTCGATTGATGAATTATTGTTTGTCTTAACCGTTGCGAATGCAACGTACAGATCTGGATATCCGATAATTAATGATGAAGTGTATGATGGTGTTTATACTGCTGAATTAAAGAGCAAAGATCCTAATAATGCTTTTTTAACTCAAGTTGAATCAGAAGTTATAACCGATAGTAAAACAGTTGCCTTACCTCAAAAAATGTTGTCGACAGATAAAGCTTATTCATTTGAAGAAATAAAAAAATGGATCGATAGGCTTTTGAAAGCATCAATTGAAGTTGGGGTGGATAAATCAAACATTGTCATTCGTGTTACCCCAAAATTAGATGGTTATGCAGCTTTTGATGATGGTACAACTTTATATACTCGTGGTGATGGAACCAGAGGACAAGACATCACCAGGGCTTTTAATAGAGGGCTTAAGGTCGCAAATGATGGTGGACGCGGTCTTGGACCTGGTGAGATAGTCATTAAGAAAAGTTACTTCGACAAAGTGTTGAGTGATACATTCGAGAATTCAAGAAATATTCAAGCGGCAATAATAGCAGAAAAGAAAGTTGACGAATCGGTACAAAAAGCAATTAATGAGGGGGCTTGTGTGTTTTACCCATTCTCATTAATCGAAAATTGGACAGGCCATTACTCTGACGTTTTAGCTGAATTTGAATCTATTGTCGATAAAATTTGGAATGCTGTTGATTATGATATTGATGGAGTCATTCTGGAAGTTACCAATGATAGTATCAAGCAGTTTATGGGAGCAACCAGACACCATCATAGATGGCAGATTGCTTTTAAAGTTAATTCTGAATCTGCACAAGTGAAAATCGTAAGAGTGATACCTCAAACATCAAGAACAGGTAGAGTTTCTCCTGTGGCAGAATTAGAGCCAACAAAGTTAAGTGGAGCAACTATTAGCCGAGCTACAGTACATCATTATAATATGGTTAAAACCAATGGGGTTGGTCCTGGCGCAATTGTTCAACTTGTTCGAAGTGGTTTAGTTATACCTAAAATAGAGAAAGTACTTAAAGCTGTAGAGCCCCAATTGCCTGAAAACTGTCCAAGTTGTAATTCACATTTGATTTGGGAATCTGATCATCTGGTCTGTCCGAACAAAACAGACTGTCCTGCACAGACAGAAAACACATTGATTCACTTTTTCAGAACATTAGGTAATAACGATGGGTTTGGACCAAAAGTAGTTGCAAAACTTCATGAGTATGGAATTAAGAGAATTCATGAAATATATGAACTACAAAAGCATAAGTTTGTTAGTTTTGGTTTTGGTGATAAAACCGCTCAAAATTTAGTTAATCAACTGAGAGGCAGTCGAGAAATTGAAATTGAAGATTGGCGTTTTCTCGCTGCATTTGGAGTAAGTAGACTTGCTGGCGGTAACTGTGAAAAATTGCTGCAACATCATTCTGTAACTGAGCTTTTTGAAGTGTCAGTTGATAATATGGTTAAAATTGATGGTTTTGCACAAGTGAGTGCTGAAGCAATAGTTGAAGGTTTAGAGAATGTAAAAGAAGAGTTTTTTAAGGTGTACTCTCAGGGATTTACATTATCTCAAACTGAAAAACTTTCAGAAAAACACTCTGAAGACTCACCTATTGCCGGTAAGGTAATAGTTTTTACTGGGGCTATGGTACAAGGTTCCAGAGGAGATATGGAAAAACAAGCTAAATCTTTAGGTGCAAAAGTAGCAAAATCTGTTACAGGTAAAACTTCATTTCTCGTGACGGGTGAAAAAGTTGGCGAAAACAAAACTAATGCTGCAAAAGAGAAAGGGGTTCAAGTGCTTTCTGAGCAGGAATATTTAGAAATGTTGGCGGAGGTTTAAAGGTTGGATATATATTTTGTTTGATACAGTACTGGGTGCAGTGAAGAAGCGATATTTTTCTATTGTGGCGAAGAGTCCCACGCTATTGTCATACTTATATGGAAAGCGTGCGTTATACACATCGTTGGTTGTCAGCCGAAATACAGATATTGTCATTGAAGGGTTTCCCCGTAGCGCTAATACTTTTGCTATTGTTGCATTTGAACAAGCGCAGAGCTCAAGCCATGTTATTGCACATCATTTGCATGCTGAAGCACAGTTTCTTCTTGCCATTAAGTATAAAATTCCGGCGATTGCCCTGATCAGAGAACCTGTAGCTGCAGTTTCTTCACTTCTTATTCGGGATAAATCATATACAGCAACACAGGCGTTGCAACGTTATATTGATTTTTATTCTCTCATTGATGAAATTAGTGATTACGTTGTTTTGGCTGATTTTTCGAAAGTTATCACAAACTACGGTGAAATAATTACTGAATGCAATGATAAGTTTGGACAGTGTTTTGACCCTTTTTCTGATTCTGGTTCAGCAAAAGCAGAAGTCTTTGAGTTGATAAAAAAACTGAACTTGGAGACTGAGCATGGTGATAGTTTAATGATTGCTATTCCTGACGATAATCGAAGCGTTTTAAATGAAGAAATAAAAAAAGAGGTAGAGTCGAATCACTTAATATATCGTGCAAAAAATATATATAATAAACTTACAAATGCCGATTAATCATATGGTTATATAAATCATACAGTTATATCAATAAAATAAGTGACATGAGGTATTCCAGAATTTCGCCGGAACACCTCAAAAAAAACAATTAATTACTTGCCTCTGTAGTCTGCTCAGATAATTTGAAAACACCAACAAAACATAGTTAAAATTGACAGTATCGCAGTTCACTTTACTGACTATAATAATCTGTTTTTATTGTGCTTATTAGATAAAAACAGTGTCAACTTTTGCAAAATATAAATTTTATTGCGTAGGATGGGTTAGCCGCAGGCGTAACCCATCAAAATATATTTATTCCTGACACTTAAAGGAAAGATAGTCACAATGTGATGGGTTACGCCGTTGGCTAACCCATCCTACCTCTTTATTTAGCTTCAATTTTCGACATAGCCGATGAAATTAGTCGGAATCACTTAAATTCAGGAGAGTTATAGCCTAACCTGAGTAAAGTGCATAGGCATGATTAATTATTACACTCGTTATAATTAACGTTTAATAGCCTCTTTATAACTTATTTCAATTTTAGCTTCAATTCTTCGGTTTTCTCTATGAGCAGTGCTGCTATTGTCTGGATTTATTAGACGTTCTTCACCATAACCAACGGCAGATAAACGACTTGCATCAATACCATGTTTATTGATTAATAGATTAATAATGGCATTAGCACGTTTTTGTGATAAAACTTTATTATATGCATCAGAGCCTAAACGTGATGTATGTCCTTCAATAGTAAGTGAAACAGTTTTGTTTTCACTAAGAATATCTGCAATGGCTGTGATTTCAGCGTCATATTGAGGTTTAACAATTGCTTTATTGTGATCAAAATTCACCAATAATTGTTTTGTTACAATACGATTTGTAAAAAGAGTACAACCAGTAAAATCCACTTTATCGATCAGTGGGGTATTGGCGCATTGATCTTTATTGTCAACAACTCCATCTTTATCGGTGTCAGGAACA
Source organism: Alteromonadaceae bacterium (assembly GCA_013216005.1). Taxonomy (GTDB): domain Bacteria; phylum Pseudomonadota; class Gammaproteobacteria; order Enterobacterales; family Alteromonadaceae; genus JABSOI01. The sequence continues at coordinate 12,725 of JABSOJ010000048.1, forward strand.
ACTATTTTCTTTTCAACTGCTAGTTTGACTGGTTTACTTAGAACAACTGGTTTTGCATTATCACCGAAGAAATATACAAAACCAATTTGAGAGGTGAATTCATCATAGTGTTCAGAAAACTGGTAATTAGCTTTACCTTCAAAATATATGGCAGAACGTTCACTAAGATAATAACGATAACCAGCACCTAAGTTGCCTGAAATTTGTGAATTACCAATATCTAAATTATTAACACCGGTTAACAGATAAAAATTCTTATTGTTAGGGAAATATAAAACATCAATTGCAGTAGATGCGCCATCAGGTTCGTCATAACCATCATTCGCACTGGTTAAGCTAAATTTACTGTAATTAAATCTAAATTCTGTTGACGGAAGCCAGCGATAACCCACTTCACCACCAAATCCATTACCATAATCCATATCGGATAAAGGATCTGCTGTCATTAAACGCTCATCATCGGTTTGAATATGAAGTCCATGTATCCCGCCATAAACATTACCTACTAAATCTTCGGCTTTAGGTTGATCAGCGGCGATTGCTGTCGCCAGGCCGAACATTGAAGATAAAGCTATAGATGAAAAAGTGATTGTTAATTTGTTGGGGAGCTTGATTTTCATGAGTGTATTTAATTCCTTTAATATTGTGTTTCAAGTATATAGCGTTTAATTACAATGACAAATAACTCTATTTGTATGTTTTTCTATGTTTTAGTAAAAATTTTGATTGCCAGGCAAGGGTGAGGATCAGCATGAAATAAACAGCATTAGCTGGTGCCTGCAAATTAAAATCTACACTAATGTGGATAAGCATGCCTATAATCGCCATCATACATCCAAAAGCGGTACCCTTCATCAAGTTATTACGACGGTGGCGCATGGTATAAATAGTTTGCCACAGGCTCCATAGTACGATGAAACCCAGCAATATTGTTGCTGGTAGGCCAAATTCAATTGCAAACTGTAAATAATCATTATGTGCATGATCATAAAATAAAGGTACATCATTACCTTGCACCATAGGAAAAACGGTATAAAAACTTCCGGCTCCTGTGCCTGTCAGCGGATATTTTTCAATTAATTCTATACCGTAGATATTTATTTCATCACGGTTTTCTTGGCTAAAACTTGTTTGTTGTAAACGACTTTTTACTTTATCAAGTCCAAACCACGCACCAAGAATGAAAGTATCAATAATAAACAGGCTGATCAGTAAAAAAGTTAAACCTTTACTACGTTGTTTAAAATAGAAATATGCGAAAACTCCGGTAATGGTCATTGCCGTGAAAAATGCCGCATTGCCCATTCTGGAACGAGACATAACTAAACCAATGACCATTAATGCTATTGCAATTCGAATGACAGCTTTGCCTTGAATCAGAGCACTGATCAGGTTACGTAATTTTTCTCGATTAGAGTCAAATTTTCTTCCTGATAAACTGGCAACTAAAAAACCTATCCCAATAGAAATACACAATAATAAAAAGTTGGCAAAATGGTTTTTGTATATAAAACCACCTGTAGCAATAGTACTGTTTTTTACTTCAACAACCCAAGTTAGGCTATCGCCCGACATAGCTTGTAAACTGCCGTATACCGCTTGAAAAGTTCCGGACAATATCATTACAACTAATAACTGTTTAAGTCTATGCTCTGTGGTGATCAGTAAAATTGAGAGCAGCATTAAAGATAAATAAGATAATCCTTTAAATAATGCTACTTTAGTTTCACTAGGATCTAAAGACAGGGTATGAAGCTTATTGGGGAACAAATTATATATATCGGATAAATTTGGGCTTAACGAATATAAAACTGATTCTGGCAAAGGAATGATTTGAATGAATAACCAAATTTGTACCATTAAAAATGTGAGTAATAAAGGCCTATAAGCAGCAATACGTTGACTGATGTTTTCATTGTTTTTAACCGCTAACATTAAATGCACTGCTAATAATGAAAAAGCGACTATTTCAATAATTGACCATGCCCAAGGCCGATTTGAACCTAAGGGAATAGGCAACCAGAAGATAAGTCCAAGAAAGCAATAGAGCTGTGCTTTATTAAGTTTGTTCATAGTTCGCAGTTATTATTTTTATTAAGTAAATTCAATGCGCTGATTAATTATTATCACATATATGACAATAATTAAAAATTTTATAGCGTAATAGATAACAAAAAAGGTCCTCTCAGGAACCTTTTTGAATAAATATTCACTAGATTATTAAAATTTAATTATTTGAAGCAGCGATAGCAAGACCTGCACCGCCATTACGACCACCAAGAACAGGAGGTGCTGTTGCTGCTGAAGCAGGAATTAGTGCAAGACTACCTGCAGCTGTTGGTTCAAATAAGTTAGCAACATCGCCACCGCCAGCAATCGCAGCAATTAACGCGTCAGTAGGATTTATGACTCCAGTATCTGAGGCTGCTTGTAATATTGATTGATGTTCAGCTGGTTGAGCAAGTGAAATAGCAGTTTCAACAATTTGATCCGCAATAGCTGTACAACTAGTGAATTCAAGTAATTGCGTTACCGTTGTGGTTATATTAGCTACTTGATTATTAAGTATTACGCTAAAATCAGCACAGTTTGCATCTGTAACATTGGCTCCTGCCTGACTAGCTTCTTCCGCTAATGTTGTCATACTGGCAATACTAAGACTTAGGGCAACGCCTAACACTACTTTTCTCATAATCATTCTCCAGTGATAGTTCTATTCATTAGAACACATGGAATTAATTTTAAATGCAACTGTATAAAAAAGCAACAAATTATTGTTGCTTTTGTTTGATATTATTGCTTTTGTTTGGATTGGGTCAAGTATAACTTAATAAAATATCAAAAACTCAGGAATGTAAGTCCTGTGATTTGCACTCTATTTGGAATTGAAAAAAAGAATAAAATTACCATACCGTTGGTTTATCTATATTGTAGCCTTGAAAATAATCCACAAAAAGAGATCCTAGTTGCGTTTTTTGTGTATCCGTTTCGACTAATTCTGCAATGACTGTTATTTGTAAACTATGAGCAATGTTTACTAAAGATTGTACAAACAATTGGTTTTCAGTGGAGTTTTCAATTTGTTGACTGTAACTACCGTCAATTTTTACATGATCAGGTTTTATTTGCATTAAATGAGTAAAAGAAGAGGTGCTGGCGCCAAAATGTTCAAGGGTAATTTTACAGTTTAAGGCTTTTAACGCTTTGGTGATTCTACAAACATTTTCAGCATGATGAATCAGGCTTTGTTCGCTTATTTCAAATGTTAGAAATTTACAGATATCTTTACACAATGCCAGTTCATCGATTAACCACTGACAAAATTTCTTATGACCCAAAGAAGCAGGGCTTAAATTTATAGCGACATTACCCGGAGATGTTTTAACTTGAGTTATCACTTTTCTGATCACTAATTTATCAAAACTTTCCGCTAAATTTAAACGCTCAGCCACTAACATCAGTTGAGCCATCGGGATAGGCGTATTGTGGTCTGTATGGTTAAAACGCGCGTACAGTTCATGATAGAGTAATTTCTCATTTTTATCCGTTATAGCCTGAGCCATGAGTATTACTTTTTCATTTTCAAGTAGTTGATCTAGTTGCTGCTTCCAAACAGAATTGCCTTGAGGCATAACCAGCTTATCAGAAAATTGCCAGCCATCTTTATTTGATAATGCTTTTACTAAAGCGTTATCTGCCTGTGCTAATACTTTAGGCATTTCACTATCTGTTGCGTAATTTGTTATACCTATATGGGCAAAGTTATTAATTTTCGCTTGTTCATCAGTTTTAAACTCAAGCTGAATCGTTGCCTGTACAGTCGTTTTGTTGAATAACTGCATCAGTTCAACAGCAGTTTGTTGGCATTCGTCCTTATTGCATTCTTGCATTATAATGGCAAAGTCAGAACCCGCTAACCGATACGTTTTGTGTGTAGCGTTAATATTATCTTTAATGTTACCACTAACCTTACCACCAATTTTTCCATCAACGTTCAATAAGGTTTTATTGATAAGATCAACACCTTGTTTAACGTATTCGTCTCCAGCGATATAGCCATGAGACTTATTTATCGTATCTAAACTTGATAACCGAATGATCATTAAAAAACCTGAGTTGTTATCTTCCTTATTTGCTAATAACGATTCGAATTGATTATTGAAAGCACGTCGATTTGCTAAACCTGTTAATTCATCGATATAAGCAAAACGTTGATACTTTTCTGTTTGTTTTGTTAATTCATTGAACATTTTCTGTAATATTCTCGACATTCTATTCATCGCATTAACAAACAAGCTTAACTCTATAGGTTTGGGAATATCGTCTACTTGAACAAAATTACCCTGACAGATTTCATCTGCTTGTTCAGCTGCTTTTTTGATAGGATCAGTGATCGTTCTTAATACCATCGAAACTAAAGTGCCCGCGATTAAAAACAAAGCTAATATCATCCAACTGCTTTTTATTGCGCTTTGCCATAATTGTATATAACCAAAACCCGGGTGGCTGGTAATGTGAAGTGTTTTTGGTTTCATCCAACCGTCGTATACTTCGGTAGAAGCTTCAGGGGGGGTTAAGCTAAAAAAGTTAACAAACCAGTTTGGAACCGTATCAAAAACGATAGGATTAGTTTTTTCTAAAATGATCTTGCCTTTATTATCTTTAAGAATAACCTTTTGATAATAACCACTATCAAAAATAGCTTTTATCATACCGTCAACCATTGGTAAATCGTCAGGACTTCCAATAAAAGGTTTAATGGACAAACCTAAAGATGTCGCAGTATCTTGAGCGTGCGAGGCAAGCTGGGTATTAATATAATTACGGGTATTATTAACATTGATCCATAAGGTACCGACAAAGACTAATGTCATGACCAATAACAATCCCAAATAAAGCTGTTTAGATAAACTCATAATTTGTGTTCTCTATTTATTGTTTTTTATCATTTTAAAATGGTTAAACGTGGTAATTTTTTAACGTTGAATTCAATTAAATAATTATCTTTTTATTGGCCACGTTCAATACGGCTCATTAAACTTTCCCATGTACTATGCCCGCCTTTATTTTTAATTTTTCTGCCTCTTCCCTGAGCTTTTGCGGCCCATAAACCATCACCATTAAAGCTGTAAATGGGTTTCAAATCTTTACGGTAGCTTGCAGGAAGAATTTTTCGGTTAATATTATCTAAGATTAAAGGCATTGAGTCGGGCTCTTCGAAATAAGCCAAAACCATATGTGATTGCTTTAAACGTAAAGCACGGACATACATTAATCTCAATTTTTCTGAGGGTACACCTAATGCGCGTAAGGTGAAGTATTTGGCAATGGTGAAATCTTCACAGTCGCCGGCGTTCCTTCCTAAAAACTCTACAGGCGTTGCCCAATAATCTTCCTGACCCCAAACTCTGATGTCTTCAACAAAACGTACTTTATTGAAAAATCGGTTAACGCGGTTCAGTTTCTCTTTTTCAGCGCGGTCTTGTTGATTGTTTACTAAAGATTGCCACTCTTCAACACGCTCACGGGCATCTTTATCGTATTCTGCTTCTACTTGATCTAAAAGACCGGGGGGGAATATGTTGATGGGGGCATCGGCGTGGATGATGAAAATAGCAAAACAGAAACACCATAAAAGTAGTTTTTTAAAAAGAGTCTGTTCATTTAAAGTAGATGCCATTCAATCAACCAAAGGATTATAAATTTTTTTAATACCAAATTAAGGTGTCAAAAACATACTTATACTGTAACTGATTATTTTGTAATATGAAAATATAAAATGTTAAAGAAAAATTCAGGAGGAAATTATGAAAGAGTGCGAAATGTTAAGTTTTTATATTTGAGAACAAAAAAATCGATAAAGTTGATTAACTCTTTATCGATTTTTTCTATGTTTATTGATTTATATTTATTAACTCAAGTTTCGGGATTCAAATTGGTCAACAAACTAATATTAAACTAATGATTTAAAAGAAGATGATGTCTCAATGT
>JABSOJ010000498.1 GCA_013216005.1 Alteromonadaceae bacterium
ACTGTCTATTTCAACTATGTTTGGTGGTATTTTCAAATTACCTGAACAGACTACAGAGGCAAGTAACGTTATTACCTCTTCCCCTATTTCTGTTCTGACATGCTTTGATATTACAATTAATAAATCTTCACGATATCCATCCAAAGCCTTCTGGAAATATTCACTGCCATACTCAATGTCATAAAAACTATCTCCATTAGGGTTATATTTAATCGCCAAATCAGACATATTTTTAAATCTAATCTGATCGTTACGACGATAAATTTTACCTTCTTGTAGTTAACTCGCTTTTTATCCACATAAAATACAAACGCTTAACAAAAAAACGAGTGAGTTACACCTATGCCTAACCCACCCTTCATCAATAGCAAACGCTCAAACCTACAACAAATTAAAGCGTAGATTCAAACAACTTAAAAATTCGGCGATATTCATTTAACCAGGAACTTGGTTGTACAAAACCATGCGGTTCAACCGGATAAATAGCTGTTTCAAAGTCTTGTTTTTCCAGTTCAATTAACCGCTGAACAAGACGTACTGTATCTTCAAAAAACACATTATCATCAACCATAGGCGCATTAATTAATAATGATTTTTCTAATCCTTCAGCAAAATAAATAGGTGAGCTTCGCTCATAAGCAATAGGGTCGTCTTCTGGCGTATTTAATATATTAGACGTATAACCGTGATTATAATAAGCCCAATCAGACACTAAACGAATTGCAGAGCCTGACTGGAATAAATCAGGCGCCGTAAACATCGACATTAAGGTTAAAAATCCACCGTATGAACCACCATATGTTCCAATACGGTTACGATCAACATTCGCATTTTCAACTAACCAATTAACACCATCACGCAAATCTTCAACTTCTGGTTTACCCATATGTCGATAAATTGCCGTTCGCCAATCTCTGCCATAACCAGCCGAAGCACGATAATCCATGTCGATAACCACATAGCCTTGCTGTACTAACAGACTATTGAACATAAATTCACGGAAATAAACAGACCATCCCAAATGAGAGTTTTGTAAATAACCCGCGCCATGAGTAAACATTACCGCACGATTTTTCTTTGCTGTTTTATCGGAGCTTTTAGGTAAATAAACACGTGAGTAAATAGGACTTTCCTGATTACTTGACTCAATTGCTACTACCAACGGTGCGGTCCAAGGTAAGCTCAAGAACTTTTCAGATACCGTATGAGTTAAACGAACCGCAGTTGCATCAGTATTTAACTCTTTAACATAAAGCTCTGGTGGCATAGTAACGCTTGAATGTTCAATTAACAGTTTAGATCCATCCGGACTTAATGAGTAATCATTCATACCGCCCAAATCGGTTAAAGCAGTCATTGTACTGTTATGTAAATTTAATTGATAAATTTCATAAATACCCGGATGTTTCTTATTTGCTTTAAAGAAAACAGAACTTTCGTCACCAGACAAAGTAACATCACTGATTTCAAATTTCCCCTGCGTTAACGCTTTTGCTTTTTTATTTAAGGGTTTTATATAAAAATGAGAATATCCACTTTCTTCAGATAAGTAATACAAACTATTGGTATTATTTAACCAACCAAAATCATTAAATGCCCAATTTATCCACGCATCATCATGCAATCTGTGCTGAGACACCAGTTCACTTTTTGCAAAATCAACCGTTGCGATCCATCGATCTTTGTTATCCCATGCTTCAAGCATGATCGCTAATTGCTGGCCGTTTTTAGTCCACTGGATCGGAGCATGACTATTAATAACATGAATATTGCGCTCTAGTTTTTCCGATTGATAAACTTCACCGTCAAGAGCATAGTTTTCTTTTTTAACTTCAGCTAATACATCTTCATCAAAACCAGGAAGTGAATTATAACTAAGCGCAGTTTTCTTATGATTAACTAAATCGATGATAAACAATGATTCATTATATTGACGGTTTTCAGCCACTCTACTGCGCACATTTTTAGTTTTAACGTTACCATCGTTTGTAATATATTGAGGCATTATATCGCTAGCCTTCCGACTCGACTTGTCAGAAGCGATACTAACAATCAGTTTATCTCCGGCAGGTGATAAACTGGCACGCACAACTTTATTCCCGTCGCCAAAATAATAATTTGCGTTGGTAATTGTACTATTTTGAGCAAACAACTGATTTCTTTGTTCTTCTCGTAACCTAGAATTTTTATGCTGTAAAGCAATATAGTCAATTAACTCGTGCTGCTCTTGAGCAAGATACCCTTCAAGAGGCGGTACCCCTCCAGGTGCGTCATACATATGCAAATTAGCTAATTCAATGATTTGATTGGTTTGCAAATTATGAGCATAAAAAATATCACCAATGCGATATGCCACGTTGCCATCATTTAAAAACATCGTCGAATCTTCATATGCAGTGGTATACGTTAACTGTAACACTGTGCCCGTTTTTAAGTCTTTTACAAATACATTACCTTCAAAACTATAAACTTCATGAGTACCCGCTTGGTTTTTTAACGCATAGCTATCATCTGCCACATGCATTTCAGCTAATTTAACTCTTTCACCATTACCTTGAACATTGATATTTTTGCGGAATAAATCACGTAAGGGATTACCCTCTCGCTTTTGTTTATAAAAAACAGTTTGGTTGTCATCTCCCCAGTACCACGACTCTGGTGCTCTGCCAAACCAATCGGGATCTGCCATCACCTGTTTTAAAGAAATAATGTCATCGCTTTGATGAACGATTGCAGGCGTTACAATAACTTTTGCAGGAGTGGATACTATTTTTTGTCTATCTGACAAGGGTTGTTCGGTAGCAACACACCCAACTAAAGACAAACTTACCGAGGCAACAATGAGTTTTATGTTCATAGTGAAAAATTCTTATTTTGGTAAACACCTCAATTCCTGAAGTATTTTGGATTTATTATGTCGACTGAATCCCATCAACATAATTTATGATTACTATTCTGAATAATAATGTTATTCCTCAGTAATGTGCAAGACAATTAAACAAATGTCAGTGTTTATATGCGGTTCAACAACGCTAGAATCAGTCAACATATGCTCTGGATTTAACAGCAGTTCTCAGTGAAATTAATAACCTGATAAATAAAGGGCTATAGCGGATATTGAAAAATAGTTTTCGCGCTGT
>JABSOJ010000499.1 GCA_013216005.1 Alteromonadaceae bacterium
AAACATCATACTTTGTAAAGTCAAAAACTGGTAAATTGAATATCCCCAAAAGCACGAGTTTTCGACAGCCTAGGCTGGGTCCACTGACCATTAAATTGAACGCGTGTGTCTTTAAACGTATCGTCCAGTGGTGTATCGCCCGCTTTAACGTCGAATTGACCTTTTCCTGAAGGACGAGTGAAAGTTTGCACATTAGGTTGTGCAACTGCCCCGTTAGCTGAAGCGCCAGTTAATGCGTCAATTGTCAATTTTAAATTCAGAACTTCGTCATTTTCGAAGGTTTTATTCGCATTAAAAATAGTTTCTGCCGCTGTAACTCTATCCGCTTCACTGTAATATAAAAAAGCGGTATCAAAATCCCAACTATCTTCATCTTGCGCCGCAGCTGTATTAGCAGCTCCCAGCAGTGCGGTTGTAGCAATGGTTAACGCCGCTTTAATGCTTGAACTTTTAATACCTGAGCTTTTAATACCTGATTTTTTAATACCTGAGCTTTTAATGTCAGCTTTTTTAACGGTAGACTCTTGAAGGTTTTTTGATGGCCGATTTTGAATTGCTTTACTTAGTTGCATCCACAACCTCCGCCACCAAAGCTTTTACCACCACTGGACGCTTCTTTACTAAAATAAATATGATCATCCAATGCTGCATCTATCGGTGAAGAAGTTAACGCCATTTCCTTTTTTGCCAATAAATCACGTTCCCAGGGCTCTACCCCTAAATTTGCACAACCTGAAGCCATTGCACAAACCATTACACCTAACGTACATTTTATTACTTTATTTAATCTCAACTTACTCATTTACACCTCACTTCCTGTTATACAACTTCCGAAGAACTTACGGTTTACTAGCAAGCACTCATTATTCCGAATTCAGGTTATTTACCACTAACTAAGGTGCTAATTTCCTTTTCATATTGCGATATTTTTTTGGTAAAAAAACCAGCATGAGACGCTTTAATATTACCATTTTTATCAATGAGTATGCTGCTTGGCATACCTTTAATTTTAAAATGCTTTGCTGTTTTGCCCTTAGGATCATAAATCACCGCAAAATCAGCAGGCGTTTCTTTTAAGAATTTTTCAGCAAGTTCACGGTTTGCATCTAAATTCACGCTTATTACCACGAAACCTTGATCTTTATACTTACTTTGTATTTTGTTCAACCAGGGGAAAGATTTTCGGCAAGGACCACACCAGGAAGCCCAAAAATCGATATAAATAACGTCACCTTTATGAGCTTGTATGGCTTGTTCCAGTTGTTGCTTGCTTGTTAACGTATTACTGAAAGCCGCATTGGAAATGATTAAACTGATCAATATCAGAATAAATTTTGTTATGGGATTGAATTTTCTCAAGATAATTTCTTCTCTACTTTTTGATTTATTTAATTTGTTAAAAACAGATCTGCAAAAACAGCTAAACACACGATTAATTTAACACAAATCAAATATCAACTTAACATTACGCGCTTATTAAATTAACATTAAGCACTTGTTATTCTAACATGAAGAATTTATTACTCTAACATTAAGAAACTTAGCATTAACCAATTTAACATTAGCCAACTTGTCTTAAGATAGTCTTCTGCATTAAAAGTTCCACACGCTAATAAATTTATCGTATAAACATTTTTAAGGATATCCCCCCAATTGATTGACTTTACTTTACTGAGCCTATTTATCCCAACCTTTTTTCTGGTCTCAATTACCCCTGGTATGTGCATGACACTCGCGATGACTTTAGGCATGTCGATAGGGATTAAAAAAACGTTATGGATGATGTGGGGCGAAGTGTTAGGTGTAGCAGTGGTAGCTATTGCCGCTGTGGTTGGAGTATCAGCAGTTATGTTGAAATTCCCCGCTATTTTCAGTGTGCTTAAATTATTGGGGGCATGCTATTTACTTTTCATTGGAATAAACATGTGGCGTTCTAAAGGTAAATTAGCCATAAATATGCAGGATGATGCAGCAACAGACATCAGTAGGGGCAATTTATTCTCTCAAGGTTTTATTACCGCTATTGCGAATCCTAAAGGCTGGGCATTTATGGTGTCCCTGTTACCTCCTTTTATCAATCCTAACTATTCACTTACTTCACAACTTGGAATTTTAGTACTGGTTATAATGCTGTCAGAATTTATTTGTATGATGCTTTATGCCACAGGCGGGAAAACTATCGGTAAAGTTTTAACCCAGACAGACAACGTGAAATTATTAAATAAAATATCAGGCACATTAATGATGGCGGTTGCACTTTGGTTAGCACTAAGTTAAATCTGCTTTTAGTACTAAGTTAAATCAACTTGAGTACTAACCGATTGATGGGTTATTCCGTTGGCTAACCCATCTATGCTTGTGACACAAATTAGTTAATTATTCTTCATTATTTCAATGAAGGAAAAATGTAATCAACAACCAACCTGCTATTTTCCAACAATGAATGTCTGGTATAATTTTGAGCCGTGATAACAACAACTGTATTCAAATAAGGAACAACCATAATCGTCTTTCCGCCTTTTCCATGAGTATAAAACAAATCATAGTCAACACCTGGATCGTGCGTAGTTAAGCGCCACCATAAATAACCTAAACTATCTAAGTCAGCATCATAAAACTGATGAGAGGTAGCTTCTTCCAACCACTGCTGAGATATAACATCCTGACCATTCCATTGACCTGTCAACATTACTTGTCCAATTTTCGCCATGTCTCTTGAGCGTAAAAACAATCCGTTAGGATGTAATAAATCACCGTTCGTTTTTAACCAGTCATAATTGGTGATCCCTAAAGGTTGAAATAGTTTTTCATCCGCAAAATCACTCCCTTTCATTTGAGTCGTCTTTTCTAAAACACCAGCCAAACCTACAACACTGCCTGCACAATAGGCAAACTCTGATCCCGGAATTTCAGCAGAAGGTAAAGTTAAGAAAAACTCCAACCAATCTTCACTTTCAAACATATTTCTTTCGTTACCCGTTGATGTTACTTGTGTATCATTACAATCCAGGCCTGTTGACATAGTTAGTGCCTGAACAGAAACCCCTGAAAGTGTTACTACATATGCTCTTCGAGCTATTTTTAAAAACGAAGATTTTGAAAATTTGGCCCAAAA
>JABSOJ010000500.1 GCA_013216005.1 Alteromonadaceae bacterium
AGTTTAATTCCATTTGAAGGGACAACAATTATCTACAACAGAGCCACTTTTTTACTATTGCTTTAAATGGGATATCTAGTTCGTTGAGAAAAAATGGAAAAGGGGTCAAGTCGCATTTTTAAAGATATTTTGAAAAATATCGACAATCTTGCGGTCAGCGACTTGCCCCTTGTTTTTTATTTAGGCCAATACTTTAAAAATGCGACTTGACCCCTTGTTTTTTTTAGGTAAAAGAGTCGAAATTTAATCGAATTTATATCTTACCCAAATGCACAATGTCTCGTTTGTGGTAAAAATTAGCTTAGAATGAACTTGAAAAAATATAAAAATCTGACCCAAATTATTATTGGGGTGTTATACAAATAATCATGCTCGTTAGAATTAAGGATAATTAACAAATGCAACATGCTAAATGCACAAGTGATGGAAAACTTTGGGAAGCTTTACCTTTTTCTCAGTTAGAACAAACTCTTTTAGAGACAAAACGATTAAATCTACTATGCGCTGAGTGTGATGAATTTGCTTGGTTTAGAAAAGAAAGTCGGCATGGCCATCCTCCCCATTTTTGTGCCAGACATGACCCAGAATGTAGTTTAAAAGTTGATTATATTATTTCAGATGATCAACGTGATGACGTGACTACGGAAGAAGATCAAGTTGCAGCTGGAGACACAATCATTGTCCGCTTGGATCAAGAGCAGGGTGGGCAAGTTGAGGTTAAAGATGTATTATCTCCTCCTAAAGAAGGCCAAGGGGAAGGCGGTCGTACCTTTATTATTAAAGGAAAAAATCGAGAGTCCAGCCAACAGTTTACTTTAAGGCGAATCCTACATAGGCTTGTTCAAAGCCCAAAATTTCGTGAATCGAACAGCAATATTATTTTCTATAAAAATGCTAAAGACATTATGTTAAGTGGCCAAGTTTCTGACATTGTTTGCGGGTTTGAAAAAATCACCAAAAATAAACATGATGGTAAAACTATGTTTTATTGGGGACCTATAGCATCTTCTAGAAAAACTTCTGATGGAAAAGTTTGGCTTAATTCAGGAAGCCAATATAGCTCTGTGAGTGTTACTATTTTTGCAGATATAGCGCAGGAATTTTTAACTTTATTTGATGTCGATGAATTAGAAGATTTAGCTGGTGCATATGTTCTTGTTGCTGGACGTTGTCATTTTACAGGTAATGGTGAAGGTAAGCCTGTAATTTGGTGCGGCACCTCGAAATTTATATTTGTTCGCAAATATAAAGCAAAAAGTTTTCTAGTGTAAAATTTGTAGCGAGTTGCTTAAAAGGACAAATAACAGTTGGCCGCGGCTCGTGCTTCGGGTATTTTAGTCAGACTGTTATTTACCTCTTAGCTAATTCATATTAGCAAAGCGTCATCGATACAAAACGAATCCGAATCAGTGTTTTTACCCCCACTGCTTAAAGTCTTGTGTGTGGTAAAAGTTAGCCTAAATTACCTAATGAAAACAATCGGGTCTGTTAACTTTAAATACATCTTAATTATAAATTTTACTTTTTTGAAAACTGAGAATGAACCAAGCTGCCATCCTCTACAGCTTTTTTCTTCTCATAAGATTCAATAAAATTACCATAATGTCGATAAATCATCTCAACAGATTTATGCCCCATCCACTGCGCCAACTTCCAAAGGTGGGTACCTTCAGAAATATGACGAGTAGCGAATGTATGCCTCAATTGATATGGGTATCTATAACGAACACCCGCCGCTTTTAAAATTCGTCCTTGCCAACGATGCTTGCGAAAACTGTCATGCTCCCATGGCTTCTTATCCCGGTTTAAAAACACATAAGAGCTATGCAAAAAGGTTAATTCTTTTTGTCGCTTGAGTGCCGAAATAGCAACATCATTTAACGGAATATACCGTTTGCCTGATTTTGTCTTGGTGGCTTTGGTGATCCCCTTAGAATATGATTCTATGACATGTACTTCGTTTTTAACAAAGTCGATATCTTCCCACTTTAAACCAGCCCATTCTGCTGAACGTACACCGGTATTAACCCAAAATTGGACAATGTTTAATTCAACAGGTTTACAGTGCAAATAAATTTTATCAAGTTCTTGTTGAGTAAATACATCAATATCTTCATCTTTTTCAGTACGCGCGTTGATAATTTTCTTTTCAATATATTGAGACGCGTTAACTTGTCTTGCCGGGTTATAAAGTAATACGCCATCGGTAACGGCTTGATCTAGCGCTAACTCTAAAACGTTTTTTTGGTTGGAAATTGTTTTAGGGGCTATGGTTTTATTTCTTTCTTTGACCCAGTTCGCAACCTCCTTGGGGGTTAATTTAACAACCAAGATGTCATGTAATGGTTTTAATGCATTTTTACTTTTACCGTATCCCGCTATGGTAGTGTGCGAAAGTTTTCTCGTTTTTTCACTGCGTTCAATAAAATCATTGAGGTACTGTAAAATAGTAGTGTTACTTGTCACCATCCCAAAAGTTTTAAGTTTTGGGGAATTTGGAAAATATTCAGCGTAGTGAAAAGTAACACGCTCAATTTTATTTTTGATTTCTCCCAGAAGATTACCAGCGTATTTAATATTGGTTTTATCAACATTAATGGCAAGTATTTCACGGCAGCGGACTCCCTTATAGGTAAAGTCGATGCGTATTGATTCGCTTTGTCTGTTCTTGCGAATTGTTACGCCGCTTGGCATCCGCCCCCGTTTCTTATCCATTTTTCAACCTCAACTAAATCTATCCATCGTTCTTTTACTTTGGATACTTTACAAACTTGCTTACCTTCAACCCAAATACCTTTTTCAATTCGGCTTTGAACTGTTCTGAGCTTTTCGCCAGATATCTCACAATATTTTGATAATGGCACTACGTTTAACATTATGTCACCTCTTATTTTTTGATAACTTACCTTTATTGGGAGAAATTAATACATCGTTAATATCAGTATTTGCTAGTATTTCTTTTGACGTTACTGGCATGTTTAAGCTGCAATACGTCGTTGTTCACTGCCAATATTCGCAATAACTAATGCTTGTGCAACAGGTGGACAAACTGCGTTCCCACACCTGGCAACTTGTTTAGCTTTTGATAGTTTTTTGCCATTACTGTC
>JABSOJ010000501.1 GCA_013216005.1 Alteromonadaceae bacterium
AGTTTTCTCATCTTTGCCGGATTGAAAAGCCTGTAACTATATATCAGCTGGCCCTTTCTTTCCTATAAAAATGAATTTCACTTATTAGTTGAATCTAAGTTTTTAAATATGGAATTAGCAAGGATATAAGTCACTTAGGATGTTTTATGATAATTGAGCAATTTATCAACGACAAAATAACCCAGATAACCAACTACATAACTGCAGTTTTAATCATAAAATTCATTATACTGAACTCGACAATTTTATTATTGATACGATGGAAGAGTGGACCTTCTACACTGTTTCTGATGATATGCCCAGCAATGCCCGCGAACGCGTATTTTGGCACATAATACATGAATTTAGTTTGCACAGTGCGCAACACTTAGACCAAGATTTGTATTTTAAAAGCGAAATAACTACCTGCATTGATTTTTTCTCCGGTACAGGAAGTTACCCTATTGATTGTATTGGTTACAGACCAATTGCTTAGTACTCAAACGGGCACAAGACCAAACCTGCACAATTTGAATAAAATCCTTCTGTAGTACCTCAGTCTTTGATAGTCTAGAAGGATAATAATAATTACAATGATAAACGCAGTTTTACATGACATCTCCTCATACTATTCGTCAAACTTTAACCTATTTTCGTGATCGTAGATTGCTGAGCATTTTTTGCTTTGGTATTGCCAGTGGCTTCCCCTGGGTTATGACCGGCTCTGCAATGAACGGCTGGTTAAAAGACGAAGGACTTAGCCGTTCTAGCATTGGCTTGTTTGGTTTGATTTTTGTCACATATAGTATTAATTTCCTTTGGTCTCCCTTAGTTGATCGGATCAAAATACCGTTCATAACAAAAATGATGGGGCAAAGACGCAGTTGGATCCTCTTTACTCAATTGTTCATCGTATTGGCAACCCTGCAGCTAAGCCAGGTTAATGCCACGAACAATCTCAATCTTATGGCTTTATTCGGGCTGCTCATTGCTTTTTTCGGATCAACACAAGATATAGCTGTAGACGCGTACCGCATTGATATATTGTCTGAAAAAGACAGTAATTATATGGCTGCTGGTTCAGCTATGGCTACGGCAGGTTGGTGGACTGGCTTTTCTGGCTTAGGCGTTATTCCTTTTATCTTAGTTGATCAACCCAATTGGGATTGGCCAAGCGTTTATCTGGTATTAACAGCAATAATGGCTATATTAATGATCACTGCTTTTGTTGTCAGGGAGCCCATAAGTGACCGTGAAAAATTACATAAAGCCATTGAACATAACTATTTAAAAGCACTGCCTTCACAAGGACATCGCCCGCTGGCAATCATTCTAATATTGCCGTTAATATTAATCAGTATTATTTACGCCAACACTGGCTACCCAATCTGGCCGGAACAACTGATCAGCAACGAATATCGTTTTACCTTTATCACTGTCTTTGTCGTCGTATTACTGTTTTTATTCAGCCAACAGCTCAGTCAACTAAACAAAACAGTACGTAATAGCGAACATATCTCAGCTAAACATGAAATAGAGAAGGTCCATCGTTTAGCTGCTTGGTTACTGACAACCTTAGTTGCTCCGATACAAGAATTCTTTGATAGAAATGGCACCCGGTTGGCAATCTCGATTTTACTGTTCATATTTTTATTTAAAATTGGAGAAGCCTATTTAGGTCGAATGTCGATTGTCTTCTATCGGGAAGTTGGTTTTTCAAATACCGATATTGCTTATTATTCTAAAATGATTAACTGGGCAACCACGATAGTATTTTCACTTATTGGTAGTGTTTTCACTATTCGTTACGGTATTTTGAAAGGTTTATTCATTGGCGGTATAGCAATGGCATCGAGTAATCTACTCTTTGCAGTAATGGCAATTGTAGGCCCGGACAAATTACTGTTTGCCTGTACCGTTTTTGTCGATGGTTTTACCTCTGCATGGGGATCTGTTGCCTTTGTTGCACTTATCTCCGTACTTTGTAATAGAACATTCAGTGCCAGTCAATATGCTTTAATGGTTTCATTAGGCACTTTTGGTCGGGTAATGCTTGGCTCTTATTCAGGCGTTTTGGTTGACTGGTTTGATGGTAATTGGGCACTGTTTTTTATTCTAACCGCTTTTATGGTCATTCCCAGCTTGCTGTTTCTCTATTCAATTCGTAAGCCATTAACCTTACTAATAGAAAAACAAGATAGAGAAACACAAGAAAGAAACTTACAAAAAGAGTAAAACGGTTTCAGTACGCTCTCAGTCCAGTCTCCTGTCTCAGTACAAGACAATAAGAAATATTGAATCTGATGGAACAATATTTCTTATTAAAATTCTTATTAAGATGCTTATTAAACTTCTTATTAAAGCTTCTTATTAAACCAAAGTAAGCGAAAAAACGCTTAACCACAATAATTGTACTCCGTATCCCAGTCGTTGATGTAACCCCAGATTAGTCTTGGTTTTAATCGCTTTAGTTAACGTATATAAAAAGTAAATTGCTGCTAATGTAGTTAATAATGAAAAGGTTTTGAAACTAACCGTTATGATTTGAGTTGTAGGGCTGAATATTATTAATATTGGCGCAATTAATAACGCAAAAAACATAATCAGCCCAGCGACTGAATGCACTTTACAGTTGAATGATGGATTTTCTGTATAAACGTCTGCATCCATTGGAAAATATCCCGCAATCCAGGTGCCAATCCCATGAATGATGATTAACCCGCCTGCAATATCTGTCAGGCCAGAACCATTGTCCATTTGAATGACACTAAAACCAAAAAGACAAAATAACCCCCCCCAAAGGATAGTTATTTATCAAAGGCGATATTTTTTCTGTCGGGCACTCTTTTGCGCCTAATTCACTACCAAATTGTTTCATATGACTGTAATTGGGATAAAGCCTGCCAGCAATGAACAAACCGAATACGATCCAAATAGAAGCGAGTAAACCACAGTAAGCAAAAAAATTTAGCATTGAAAATCCTGATATATATCGTTGTTATTGTAAAAAATGATATCATCCCATTTACACTGATCAAACATCTACTTTATGGATTCAGCATCCCATTTTTGAATCTATAGTATACCCAAACTACTTGGGCATAAATCATCTAAGGAATAA
>JABSOJ010000502.1 GCA_013216005.1 Alteromonadaceae bacterium
GTGAAAAACCAGCCGACATGATGGAGCACATCATACAAACAAGCTCTCGTCCAGGTGATGTGGTGCTTGATGCTTTCGTAACTACTCAGCACTTAATTTAAACCAATGTAAAAAATAAAAAAGGATCGACTTGCTTGATCCTTTGCAGCCGTTATTCTATTACTTTCACAAGCGCTAAATGTGAGTATATGAAAGTAAGCGGTATCGATATTGAGTCCAATATTGAAAATATAAAACAACAAATTGAAGCGGATAATACGTTATCACCTTCAATGCGTACTGCTATGGATTTATTGCTACTGATAGTCACTCTACTGTGTCAGCGTTTAGGTCTCAATAGCCGTAACAGCAGCAAACCACCATCGTCTGATCCAAACAGAAATAAAAAACCAAAGAACAATAGTGACAAGAACACTGGTGGACAAAAAGGTCATAAAGGTTCAACTCTACCGCTTGATGATAATCCAGATGTCTTCCATAAATTAACGGTTGATAGAGAACTTTTACCACCGGGTAATTACAAAGATTTAGGCGTAGAAACCCGTCAAGTCATCGATATTGAATTCAAGCGTGTTGTTACAGAATACCAAGCACAGATTCTTGAAGATGAATTTGGTAATCGATTTGTCGCTCCATTTCCTGACGGTGTTAATAGCCGCATTCAATATGGCAATGGATTAAAA
The DNA here is from genome assembly GCA_013216005.1 of Alteromonadaceae bacterium. Taxonomy (GTDB): domain Bacteria; phylum Pseudomonadota; class Gammaproteobacteria; order Enterobacterales; family Alteromonadaceae; genus JABSOI01. The sequence goes on from JABSOJ010000502.1 coordinate 684, forward strand.
GCACACGCGGTTTACCTTTCCCAATACCAATTGCTTCCTTATGACCGTATTCGAGAATATTTTACCGATCAACTCGATATGGTTCTGTCGCATCTTGCTTTTTTAGCCAAAAATGTTAAATTTAAAAATTATAAAATCAACAGGTTAAAAAAGCTAAAAACAGTAAAATACTCAAGATGCGACAGAACCCTTTTAGGGAAGGCTATCCATATTACGACAGAAGACAGGGCGTTGATCATTGGTCCTCCCGGGACCGGAAAAACAGCGTTTTTGGTGACTCAGTTATTAACCTGGGCTGAGAGTAAGCGATCGTTTATTTGTCTTGATATGAAACCTGAAATTTGGGGCATTACTCAAGAGGCTTTGATCAAGCAGGGTTATGATGTCTTTGCTTATAATCCGACTAGCGGTGGGGGTGATCGATATAATCCTTTAGATGATATTGATTCACCTGAAGCGATCGGAGAGTTAACGGCGAATCTTATTGAGGAGCAAGGGGCTGATCATGCGGTGTTTTTTGAGACAGCAAGAGATTTGCTTGATGCGGTGATTAATCATTTAAAAAGTTTGGGTGGCTCGGTCACTTTGCCTGAGGTAAGAGAGTATATTAGCGGATTTAACTCCAGTGGAGCTTTGCTGAAAGATCTGATGAACTCTGATGATGATATGACGAGAGAGATCGCCAGTGAATTATCGATGGTGGCTGAAAACGAGCGTTTGTTTGCGTCTATCATTGCATCATTAAGAACAGGGCTTAAATTTTTAAGATATCCTGCGATCAAGCAGTCGTTAAGTGCTTCTGATTTCTCATTAAAACAATTTAAAACGTCAAATCGCCCCATTGCTTTGTTCTTGCAGTTTGAAGAGGGTAAGGCTGAAATGCTACAACGGTTAACGGCTATGATGATCGGTCATATTATGCGGTACATGATAGATAATACCGATAGAGAGGATGTTTTACTCTTGCTTGATGAAATTGGGAATGCGAAAGGGATCAAAGGGCTGGCAAGTAAATTGAATACTATTCGTTCTCGCAAGCTTCCTACCTGGCTTTATTGGCAAAGTTCAACGCAAATGAATGTGTACTCTGAAGATAATGCACAAGGTAAGGAGCTTATTTTTGGTGCGTGTGATTTTGTCGGGGTTTTTCGTCTTAATGATAATGAAACCGCTAAGTATATCAGTGAAAAAATAGGCACTATTCACCGGTTAATGACAAGTCGCAGTGCAAGTTATACCACTTCAACCTCTTCAGGCAGTGGTTCTAGTTCAGGCTCTTATGAAGGTGGGCCTTCAGCCAGTAATTCTTCGTCTAGCTCTCAGGGTATGAATAATCAAAAGACTAAACAGTTACAAGAAGAGGCGGTGATCAAACCTCACGAACTGCAGGAGTTGCCGGATGGTCAAATGGTGTGTATGTATCGCGGTGAATCCTGGAAAGGTGAGGCAACGCCTTATTATAAAGCGCGTCCTGAGTATAACGGGGTAAAACCAACAACGTTAAGGCCATCGAAAAAGGTGGGTGAAGTTTCAAACACTACAGATCGCCCGTCTTTGGGAAAGCTTGGTATTACTAAGACTATTACTAAAACTAATGCTGAGCCGTTTAAGCCTGTGGGGAGGACCGGACCCTCTTACAATCGAGAGGATGTATTGGAGGCGTGCGATAAATCAGGATCCATGCCTGAAGCACTGATTGAATTAAGTGAAACGGGAGAGCAGTTTGATATTGAGGATTTGTTTGCTGAGCGAAAAGAAGAACAATAATTAACGGAATGGGTGAATAGGCGTAAACGGATCTGTTCGAACCCTCTCAGAAGTTGTGGATGCAAATGATTCTTAGTCTTTTTAACCATTTAGCTAATAATTTAATTTTATCCTTTTGTTTGTTTTTGGTACATCTATTGTTTATTTTTTGCTACGATGTTCTTCGTAGTGGTTGAGCGACAATTAAATTTTAGAAAGTAGATGTTAATTGATAGCTATTTTTTCTTGAGTTTATTGAACAATCATCGACTCAAAATCAGGTGTTTTTATTTACCTGATGTGTCCTCTTGTTAGATTATTTATTTTAAAGGCAAAAAATGAACAAAAATTATTTATTAGCGCTATTACCTTCACTTTTTTATATCAATTCAGTGTCCGCTGAAAATATAGAGGCTGTTAAAAATTCAGTATCTGTTGAAAAGGGACATTATGAAAATGCACATGATATGGGCGCATATGATATGAATGGAAATCCTATTGAAATTGATAGTTCCTCTCTTATTAAAGACAATTTAACAGGAAAAATCTATAGTCAGGATGGTCGCGTTTTTATTCATAAAGGCACTTATGAAGGTTCTGTCGCATCTTGAGTATTTTACTGTTTTTAGCTTTTTTAACCTGTTGATTTTATAATTTTTAAATTTAACAT
>JABSOJ010000503.1 GCA_013216005.1 Alteromonadaceae bacterium
TTGAGAATAATCTTAAAGTTTAAATTATATTCACTGTTAATTTACAAAACTGTTTAATTTAGACCCGTTTGCCCTGCGGGTGTATTACGTGAAATGATCACTTGAGTTGCCTGTTCACTGAAACTGACAGGTGAAATACCGGGTACACAAGATAAACATTTTTGGCTGCCGGAATACACCGCGTCTATTTGCCAGTCGTCAACGTTCAGCTCTACACCACCTAGTGAAGTAACTGCATCAACAATCGTTAAACAGTCGTGTGCTTTGGCAATTTGACACAAGGTTTTAGCGTCTGATAAAACCCCTGTAGACGTTTCAGCATGGACAAATGCAACAAATTCGCTTCAGGATGCTGTTTCAAAGTATCTTCTAATGATTGTGGATCAACCGCTCGACCCTAGGCTGAATCAACCACTACTACTTTAGCGCCAATACGGTTAACATTATCAATCATACGCGCACCAAAAACGCCATTACGACAAACAATCACAGTGTCTTGGGGTGTAACTAAATTAACAAAACAGGCTTCCATACCCGCAGAGCAAGGTGCAGATACAGCAATAGTAAAGGCATTTTCAGTTTGAAATGCATACTGCAGTAATAGCTTTACCTCATCCATCATACCAATAAATAACGGAGCTAAATGACCAATAGTTGGTCTTGCAAAAGTGCCGACAAAACTCTTGGGCTAACGTCTGAAGGACCGGGGCCCCATTAACGTACGTTGGGGTGGAGTAAATGATTGAATATTTAAAAACGTTGACATGATAATGAAAACCTAAAAAAGCCAGAGAAAATAGTACTAACACCTTTAGCACTAATAAATAACTCAGCTAAATTAATCAATACTATCTCAGGTATTCAGCAAACAAATAGTCATCAAACAAATACTGGTCAGTACCTCATTGAAAGGTTAAAATGGTGTTCATTAAATTTCACCATAGTGTAACTGTACTCATGGCTCTAAAAGCAACCATTTATAAAGCTACTATTCATCTTTCTGATATGGATCGTAACTATTACGATACTTTACAACTCACTATTGCCCAGCATCCTTCAGAAACAGACCAGCGAATGATGGTACGTATTATCGCTTTTGTGCTTAATGCACATGAAAACTTACAATTTGGTAAAGGGGTAAGTGATGAAGATGAAGCGACAATATGGCAAATTAACTACAGCGAAGAGATCGAACTTTGGGTTGAACTAGGCCAAATTGATGAAAAACGCATTAAAAAAGCCTGTAACAGAGCTAAACAAGTAAAGTTATATTGTTACGGCAGTAGTGTTGAAACATGGTGGAAACAAATTGGCAATAAATTACAGCAATTTAATGACTTGTCTGTAAAGCAATTTACTACTGAAACAACTGAAGCACTGACTAACCTGATCACTCGGACGATGGAATTTCAATGCAGTATTCAAGATGGTCAACTTTGGTTAACTGCTAGTGATGAAACACTTTTAATTGAGACTACCACCTTAAAATAGGTGTTACGCTATTTCCTGAATAACAAATAGCGAATAACGAATAGTGAATGATAAATAAAAATAATAATAAAATTATTAGGACGTAAATAAATCTATGATTAAATATAAAAATAAAATGAAACAAGGTTCTTTGACCTTAGCTATTTTAGCTGGCCTGTCACTGTCTTCAATGCCTTTGATAAGCCATGCAACCAATATTTCTTTAGATAAGATGACCACGGATGTTACTTACCTTGCCAGTGATAAATTAAACGGCAGAGCAAACTTTTCTGCAGATATTGACAAAGCAGCAAATTATATTAGCCAGCGTTTTTCTGATATCGGGCTGAAACCTTTACATGGTTTAAAAACTTATAAACAAACATTCAGCGTCACCAATATTTCACCACGTGTACTGACACTTTCTCTAAATAATAAAAAAATCGGTGATGATAAACTAGCCATGGCAAGTACCATGACTGAAATTTCGTGGCAAGAAATCAATCAAACAAATGGTGTGCAAAGTCATGTTATTTCTGCTGATGACAAATTTAGCGATAAAATATCACAGCTGAATCAAGCCGGCGGAAAACACTTTGTTTTAGTGAACACTGCCCATGCAAAAATGTTTGGTCGTTACCGGAATTATTTTAAAGGCGGTTTAACTAAACTGAACTTAGATCATCAGGGTGCCATAGTGATGGTATTAACTGATGAAACGAAAATTAATTCATTTAACCTTGTTGGTAAAACGACTATCGCTAAAAAGTCATTAACCAATATTGTCGGGGTATTACCCGGAAAAAGTAAATCAAAAGAAATTGTCCTTTATTCAGCTCATTACGACCATTTAGGCGTTAAAGATCTGGATAATGAAAGTGATGGCTCTGACACAGGCAAAGCTGACGTAATTTATAACGGTGCTGATGATGATGCATCAGGTACAACAGCCATTATTAATCTTGCAGAATATTTTACAGATAAAGGCGATAATGCCAGAACATTAATGTTCAGTGCTTTTGCTGCTGAAGAAATTGGCGGTTTTGGTTCACGTTATTTTTCTGAACAGTTAGATCCAAAAGATGTTGTCGCGATGATCAATATTGAAATGATCGGCAAACCATCAAAATTTGGTGCCGGCACAATGTGGATGACAGGCGCAGACCGTTCAAGCTTGCAATCTTTACTAAACGCTCAGTTAAAAGCTGACAAAACCAATATGGAAATTCACACTGATCCTTACCCTGAACAAGGGCTTTTTTATCGTTCTGATAATGCAACGCTTGCTCGTTTAGGTGTTCCGGCTCATAGTTTCAGTAGTACCCAACTCGATAAAGATCAACATTACCATAAAGTAAGTGATGATCTTGCCAGCTTAGATTTAAACTCTATGCACAAAGTAATTGAAGCACTATCGATCAGTACTCAGGGTTTAGTTGACGGGTCAATTACGCCATCTCGTATTGACGTTAATAAAGTCAGACGAAATGGTAAGATTTATTAATAGCTACGTTTATTAAGGGCTGAGATTATTAAAGTAGAGTAGGCCGCAGGCTTCGCATAGCTTATCCAACGGCCCCTCTTCGATTCCGTGCATGAGGTTTTCCCTCA
>JABSOJ010000504.1 GCA_013216005.1 Alteromonadaceae bacterium
GGCAACTTTTTTGCTGCCTGTTAGGAAATATTTATCGATGGTTAGTTACTGATCTTTAGTGTTTTGATTTTTGTTCTAGTTGACATAACATTGCTGCTGCTTTTAATAATGTTTGTTCGTTTTTTGCAAAACAAAGACGGATAACTTTGTTTTGCTGGTGATAAGATTCATGATGTTCTTCACCCTGTTTATTTTCATAAAACGGGCTGAGTGGGATAGCAGCAACGCCAATTTCTTTGGTTAGCCAGTGGCAAAATTCATGATCATTTAATGCTGAAATATCAGAATAATCCAGTAATACAAAATATGTTCCTGCCGATGGCAATATTTTGAAACGAGAGTCTTTCAGCGCATTAACTAAGTGTTCTCTTTTATTTTGGTAAAAGCCAGCCAGTTCCGTAATATGTTCGGGGTGTTCTTTCAGCATTGCAGCAATGCCTATTTGAGCGGGGGTAAAAGTAGAAAATGTGACGTACTGATGAATTTTTCTGAACTCTGATGCCAGCTCAGGCGGTGCAACACAATAACCTAATTTCCAACCGGTACAATGAAAAGTTTTGCCGAAGCTTGAAACAACAAATGAGCGTTTGAATAATTCAGGATAACGCAATGCACTCTCATGGCGCACCCCGTCAAAGGTTATAAACTCGTATACTTCATCACTGATCACGTAAAGTTCGTTTTCAATAACCAATTGTTGTAACTGTTCCATGTCACTTTTACTCAGTAAAGTACCCGTTGGATTATGTGGACTATTGACGATGATCGCACGGGTATTTTTATTGATTGATTTTTTAACTAAAGTCCAATCTACAGCATAATCAGGGGCGTTAAGCGCGATATGCCGACAGATCCCACCCGCTAATTTAACCGCTGGTTCATAAGAATCATAGGCTGGATCAAATATAATCACTTCATCGTTTTGTCGCACGATAGTTTGAATTGCGACCCACAATGCTTCTGTCGCACCTGAAGTAACGGTAATACACTTTAACGGTTCTAAAGTTAGTTGATATTGTCGTTGGATCAATTGACCTATTTGATTCAGTAAATCAGGCACACCAGAAGATGGAGAATATTGGTTTTTACCTTCAATAATAGCCTGGTTAATTTGTGATTTTAAAAAGGGCGGTGTATCAAATTCTGGAAATCCCTGTGATAAATTAATCGCCTTATGCTCATTAGCCAGTAACGACATCTCAGTAAAAATACTGGTTTTTAAATTGGGTAACTTACTTTGAAAGGGAGATTGCAAAATAATTGTTCCTTCTATGCGTTTTATTTTTTATTTNTTATTTGTTATTGTGATTTAACGTAACATTATTTAGATTCAGTATAAAAACGATGTTCTTGAATGATTTGAGTTTATTATAAAAATCAAATTTTTCAATTTATTAAGTAGTACAATCTTCATTTTGATGATCTATCAATAAAAACTGTCTCACTTTTGAGTTTAGAACGAATATAATGGTCAATAGAGCAATACTGATATAGAAAAAATTAACTGAGTATTGTTATTCGTTAATGTGCCTAAAACTCCCCCCGTTAATAAACCTAATGGTAATAGTCCGCTGGATATTGTCATTAATAAGCTCATTATTCTCCCCCGAAATTTTGAAGGGGAGGAAGTTTGAAATAATGTCATTGTTTGTAAATTAAACAGTCCTAAGCATATACCTATCAAAGTTATATAAAGTAAAGCATTCAAAGGTGTATAACTTTGACTGAATAAAAATAAGCAGCAAGCAAGTACTAATATTGAAGAAAACATTATAATTATCCGATTGTTTCCATGACTTTTTATTGATGAAGATATCCAGAAACCGACAAAGCTTCCGCTCGCCATACCTGCTAATAAGAAACCATACCAGTGTGCATGAGTAGAAAGTTGTTGCGAAACATAAAACGGTAGCAGTAGCATAATCGGTGCAATAAAAAAATTTATTGATGATGCAAAAAACATTGTTTGAAGCATCCCATGTCTGGATTTTACATACCGGAAACCCTCAATTAAATCTGTTTTATATTGTTTATGTTTTGTCTGTAAATTTAACTCCGGATCAGTATTTTCATTTTTATCTGTTTTTATAAAACTTTCACTGACAGCTGAAAGTAAATATGAAATAGCATCTATAAAAAGCAGCATAGGAGCACCTAATATTTTATATAAAATGCCTCCTAATGCTTGTCCTGCAATTGACGCACATTGAGTAGATGAGCTAAAAAACGCGATGGTTTTGGGGAGTTTTTTAACCGGAACCAGATCAGGTATCCAGGCATCAATTGCCGGTTGAAAAAATGCACGGCAAATACCATTAATTACGGCAATCGCAGCAAAACTGAATATAAGCGTGGTTTGACTGCCAATCCCGCTAAAAATCATGATTGAAAGTGAGAGAACCGCGAGACCACGGATCATATCTGTAATGATGATTATTTTTTTTCTGGAAATACGATCAGCTACAACACCTGCAAGTGGGCCAAAGAGAATACTGGGTAAAATTGATAATGTTAAAATGATACTCATCAATGCCGATGAGCCTGTATTTTCCATCAACCAAAACATCATCGCAATTGAAAATGCTTGCGTTCCTAACTGACTAACGAGCTGTCCTTGCCATAACAGCAAAATATTTTTATTCAACTTACGACCTAATTTTAAAAACCAAAATTCATTATAAAATTTTGCTTACTATTTAGCGGGAACCATATCATCTATTTTATTTTTTTACATTAGTTTAAATATCAAAATGTCAGGCTTAATTAACCTTTTAGGTTTGGTTTTAACAAAAATATTGTTTTTTAGGCACTGACCATATAGGCTAAATTAGGGTTACAGTTCAACAATGTTTGCTGTTAATTTACATGAGTTCAAACCTA
>JABSOJ010000505.1 GCA_013216005.1 Alteromonadaceae bacterium
CATTGTTGAACTGTAACCCTAATTTAGCCTATATGGTCAGTGCCCAAAATATTATCGCGGGTTTTCAATTTCGACCATCTGGAAGTTGCCGCCAACCCTGTACATTTATTTTATGTATTAGAACAACAAATTGAGCGTGAACATTTACCTAAAGAAACAACTGAACGCTATTTAGAATTTATCAAGGGACACTTATCCCTCAATACATTGATTTTATAGGAAAGGAAATTCAGACAGCTTATCTGGAATCCTATTCAGAATATGGTCAGAATATTTTTGACCGATATGTTATTTATGCCGATTTCTGGATACAGGACCAAGAATATCGAGACGCTGCAACAGGGCAACTATTTAACCGGGAAGCGCTTAATAATGAACTGGAAAAAACAGAAAAACCAGCGGGTATCAGTAACCCTAAAGATTTTAGAAATGAAATTGTAAATTTTGTTCTTAGAGCCAAAGCAAATAATCATGGCAAAAATCCAATTTGGACCAGTTATGAAAAATTACGCACGGTTATCGAGAAAAAAATGTTTTCCAATACTGAAGATTTATTACCTGTGATCTCATTTAATGCAAAAACCTCTACTGGTGATCAACAGAAACATGATGATTTCGTTGAGCGTATGATGTGTAAAGGCTATACCAAGAAACAAGTCAGGTTGCTGTCTGAATGGTATTTGCGCGTTAGAAAATCATCCTAGGGTCTATACCCAAACTACTTGGGAAGATACCCGAACCACTTGGGTATATATATGAGGCGTTTTCTATGGCGAATTTTATTGATAGGCGTTTAAACAGTAAAAATAAAAGTACCGTTAACCGGCAACGATTTTTACGACGCTATAAAAGCCAGATAAAACAATCAATTTCCGATGCGGTGAACAGTCGTAGTGTAACTGATATTGATAATGGCGAGTCTATTATTATTCCCAAAAAAGATTTAGGTGAACCTCATTTTCATCGTGGTAAAGGTGGAACGATAGATCGCGTTAATCCGGGAAATGATCAATTTTCGGCGGGAGATCAAATTAATCGTCCCCCTCAAAAATCAGGACAAAAAAGTGGTGATGGTGACGCCAGTGACTCAGGCGAAGGAAAAGATGATTTTACCTTTTCAATTTCAAAAGATGAATATTTTAATCTGCTATTTGAAGATTTAGCTTTACCTAATTTAGAAAAAAACCAACTCGACAAATTAATTGACTATAAAACCGTGAGAACTGGTTTTTGCGCAGATGGTGTTCCTTCTAACATTGATATTGTTAAATCACTACAAGGGTCTATTGCTCGAAAAATTGCAATGACATCTGATAAACGTCGTCAATTAAAATTGTCACAGAAAAAATTAACCGCCTTAACTGAAAATTCTGAAGAAAATAACAAGCAGGTAAAAAAACAAATATCAAAACTAGAAGCAACAATACAAGACTTAAAAGAAAAAATTGCTAAAGTGCCATTTATTGATACTTTTGACTTACGTTTTCGAAATTACACCCGCCAACCTATTCCTTCATCCAAAGCGGTGATGTTTTGCTTAATGGACGTTTCGGGTTCAATGGATCAAGCAACTAAAGAAATGGCGAAACGCTTTTACATCTTATTGTATTTATTTCTAACCAGAACCTATAAAACAATCGATGTGGTTTATGTTCGCCATCATACTCAAGCAAAAGAAGTCAGTGAGCATGAATTTTTCAACTTACAGGAAACAGGGGGTACAATTGCGTCGACAGCTTTAGAATTAATGGCTGAAATAATGGCAGACCGCTACCCTACCAACGAATGGAATATTTACGGTGCACAGGCATCAGACGGAGATAACTGGCCAGACGACTCTCCCCGCTGTAAAAAGGTATTAACTGAAGATATATTAAGCAAAGTAAGGTACTTCAGTTATATTGAAATAACCCGGCACCCTCACCAAACGCTTTGGCAGCAATATCTGGAAGTAGCAGAAACTCATTCACATTTTGCCATGCAGCACATCAAAGAATTAAAAGATATTTATCCTGTATTTAGAGAACTGTTTCGTAAAAATACTAAGCATGCCGCTTAGCATTATTACTGGATGAAAGGACAGAAAACATGAGCATTCGACCACCTCTTGACGATAATTCTGATTGGACCTTTGAATCTTTAGAAGAGTATCAAACTGAGATTGCTCGTATCGCAAAACCTTATCGTCTCGATACCTATACCAATCAAATAGAAGTGATCACCGCCGAACAGATGATGGATGCCTACGCGGGCGTTGGTATGCCGATAGGCTACAATCACTGGTCTTTCGGTAAAAAATTTATTCAAACCGAACAAACCTATAAAAGAGGCCAAATGGGACTGGCTTATGAAATTGTTATTAATTCAGATCCCTGTATTTCATATCTTATGGAAGAAAATTCAATGGCCATGCAAGCGCTGGTCATGGCTCATGCCTGTTATGGTCATAACTCTTTTTTCAAAGGCAATTATTTGTTTAAGTCATGGACTGATGCCAGTTCAATTATCGATTATTTAGTTATTGCTAAAAAGTATATTACTAAATGCGAACAAAAATATGGGATCAGCGAAGTTGAAAATTGTCTGGATGCCTGTCACGCATTAATGATACACGGTGTTGACCGTTATAAAAGAGCACAAAAAATATCACTTGTTGAAGAATTAAAACGTCAAAAAGACCGCGAAGAATACTTACAATCGCAAGTAAATACATTATGGCGAACATTGCCAAAAGAAAAGGAACCTACTGAAAAACAAAAACATAAATTTCCCTCTGAACCTCAAGAGAATATTTTATATTTTGTCGAAAAAAACGCACCACTGTTAAAGCCATGGCAAAGAGAAATTGTTCGAACAGTGAGAAAAGTATCTCAATATTTTTATCCTCAAAAACAAACTCAGGTAATGAATGAAGGTTGGGCTTGTTTTTGGCATTACACCATACTGAATCACCTTTATGACGATGGATTGGTTACACTCGATTCCGCAGTTTTTTAAGGTCATCATTGGCACGATTTTTATATTTAAAATAGTCATTCCCGTTTATAGCCTA
>JABSOJ010000506.1 GCA_013216005.1 Alteromonadaceae bacterium
TTTGAACTCATGTAAATTAACAGAAAACATTGTTGAACTGTAACCCTAATTTAGCCTATATGGTCAGTGCCGAATATTGAGTCACCTTCAATAGGTGATAATTTTTGGTCGAGTAATCATAAACACCTTGAGGATTAGTGATGGCTGCTACTAAAAGAACGGAAAGTGTTGCAGGACTTAGGTTCTCACTCAACGGGCAAGAAATTGGGGTGCTTACTCATTATGCTGGCGGGAAAAACATTTTCGTATTTTCGCCCGATTATGCAGCGTTGACAAAGACTAAATGTCAAACCTTTACGATGACACAACTAGCTAATGAGCAATACTTATCACAACCACTGATAAGCTCTCAGAGGCTAGCTCCGGTGCTTTCAAATTTACTGCCTGAAGGTGCGCTACGTAACTGGATGGCTCAATCGCTTAAAGTGCACGTTGATAATGAATTTCCATTAATGGCCCATCTGGGAAAGAACTTACCCGGAGCTTTACAGGCTGAGCCTAGGCTGTCGAAAACTCGTGCTTTTGGGGATATTCAATTTACCAGTTTTTGACTTTACAAAGTATGATGTTTACTATTTATTGGATTTACGTAATTGTGCTGAAATTTAATATTTAGTGGCAAAATGCTATTTTCATTAATATCTTGTTACATCTAACGGGATAAATAGCATATTATTCCGTCAATTTAGGATCTAAATGTAACAACAATCAAAATTCCAACAATATTAAAAAAGCCAAAAACATAAACGGTAAATTGGTTGAAAATGGTCATATTTCGACAGCCTAGGCTGAGCCTATATCTGCTGGTAATGTGCCTAAATGGGCACTTAATCACCGAGAACAAGTCGAAACTGTTCAAGTAGATGTTGAACACAGCCAAGGTAAATTCTCTCTGGCAGGTGTACAAATGAAGTTTTCTTCAGTGAAGAACAAAAATGGTCGATTCAATATTGGACAAGATGCCAATAGTGATAGTTGGATCATTAAAACACCATCAACCGTACATAAATATGTTCCTTACAATGAATACACAGCCATGAAATTAGCTGAGTTTGTGGGGGTTAATATCCCTGAGATCAAGTTGGTTGAACTGAAGCAATTGGATAACCTGCCGGATATTCAACTTCCTAACGAAATCCACGCTTATGCAATCAAGCGCTTTGATCGACAAGAAGGCCAACGAGTTCATACTGAAGACTTTGCGCAAGTGTTCCAAGTGTACTCACATGAGAAATATAAAAAGTTTAATTACGAGCAAATTGCTAATGCTTTGTACCAATATGGTTCACAAGGTTTAAAGGATGTTCAACAAATAGCAAGACGATTGTTGGTAAATATCCTATTGGCAAATGGTGATGCCCATTTAAAAAACTGGTCACTAATATATCCTGATAGCAAAAGACCTATGTTGTCACCAGCCTATGATATTGTATCGACACTACCCTATGTAGAAGGAGAGCAAGAATTCGCTCTCAATATGGCAAAAAACAAAAATTGGTATCAAGCGGATATGGCATCATTTGAAACATGGGCAAAACGGATCGGAGTCCCTTGGCAAGCAATAAAGGTTCATCTTGAAGAGACACTTGCGCTTGCCAGAGTGCATTGGTCGCAGATGTTAACTGAATTACCTATGCATGAATTACATCAACAAATGCTGAAAGCACATTGGCAAAATTTACATCATGACTTTCGTATAGATTGTACTTAACTGCAGATGTACTTAACGGGACACGCACCCTAATTTGAATCCAAAGCCTCACAGTTGCGAGGTTTTTTATTGGCACCAAAATTGATTCCAACCTCACTCTTCGGGGCTTTGTTTTATCTATAGACACTGTAACCCTACCGACAAATAGCTCCAAAAAAATCTCACAGGAAGAATAAAACAGTATCGTAAACAATAAGTTATTCCTTTCAACTTTTATCATAACTGAACTGGCTGAAATCCAACCTACCAACTAAACTGTTATCAAGCCTCAAAGAAAAAACCACATAAATACAATGAACTGCAGTTGAATAAAAACAACAACACCAAACTAAAAAAAATAATTTTGAGACAAATCATGAGTAATTATAATAAGGATCCCATACCCGGTTATCCTTACAAATCAGCGAAGTTTAAAGAAACGACAACTTCAGCGGTAAAGCCACGAATTACATTACAGCAGTACCGATATTTCGTTCTGGCTACTGCTTTAATTGTGCTTTTATTATCGTTCTGGTTCTTAACCCGATACCCAAAATTGCTCCTTAACGCTGCTAATGTTGGCACCGCTCTGCCTGGAATGATATAGCACTGAACTTATCGTCATTAACCCAGACACCTCTATTTGGAAGAAAATCATCTTCAGTGCAGTTAACTGGCTCGATAGTATGCGCATTGGAATGAGCTTTGGTGTTTTGTTAGGCGCTTTATTACACACTTATCTTCACTACTTCCCATTGCAGTTAAGTGCAAGTCTACGAATGAATTCATTTAAAGGTGCCATTGTCGGTGCACCTATGGGTATCTGCGCTAATTGTGCCGTCCCTACAGTATGCGGTTTGACACGTGGTAAGGGCCGTATTGAAATGGCTTTGGGCTTTCTGTTCAGCTCTCCGAACTTTAATCCGGTCGTTGTCATGATGACAGTGATCACATTTCCTGTTTTGATGAGCTTCACCAAGTATGCTCTGTTAATTTTTGTGATCCTGTTTCTGGTGCCCGTACTGATCGGTTGGCTGGAAAAACGCGGCATGCATAATAATTACACCGCAGAAATAGAAATTAACGATCAATGTCAAATCTCAACAATACAACCGGTGCAACCAAAAAGATGGGCCACATTTATTGAAATCGCACAAGTCTATGCTAAAAGCGCGTGGATGCTGATTAAACCCACTATCACCATCATGATTTTCGCAAGTCTGCTTTCATCAACATTATTAATCCTGATCCCCTGGACCGAGTTACTCGCACAAGTTACTGTAACTTCCCAACTTAATATCAACCGATCCAGTTAATCTAAACCATTTTCCCATCAACCATTGGTTAACCCACTAT
>JABSOJ010000507.1 GCA_013216005.1 Alteromonadaceae bacterium
TTTATGATAGAGTTCGAAGACCGTTTAAAGGACTTTGTATAAAATTGGCAGTTACACAGAATCCTTTACAGGCTCCAGGGTCGCGTCTTGCCTTTTGCTATTTAAGTTTAAGGCAAGAACTCGACCCAGTTAAAATTAAAAATTTTCATTGCAAAAACTAATTATACAATCAATATTGGCACAAATTAATTTATCTCGCTTTGTGCTTTCACCGAAGTGTTATTAAGCAGCCACTTTTCTTGTTCTACTTAAACGATATCCGCCAGCTACCAACATCAACCCAGCTAACAGCATACCAAAACTACCACCGCCGGAAGATTTTGGTTTAACCGGAGCAACGGTGGCTGCTGGTGTAGGAGCCGGAACACTTTTTACCAGACGCTCAAAACCATCAAGATAAACCGTATCATTACCTCCAGTTGATTGATCATCTTTTGCGTAGAGAAAAGTCACCCTGTGCTCACCGTCTGGGATCTCAATAAAACGACCTTCAAACTCAGTTTGTCCTGAAACATAAAATTGTGGTTTGCCATCAAGCAAAACATCAAAGAAGTCATACCCGCGTTAGGTTGAGGCTTTTACATGAAATAATAATTTTGCAGGGCCTTTTACTTTTGCCATTAGCAAACTAGATTCATTATCATTGATCGCCGCTGCTTTCAGGGCCGTTTCACCTGTTTTAAATTCATCACTTTGTATTACCCAAGGATAATTGGCGTCACTGAACCAGTTAATCTCTTCGCTGTCGGTGGCTGTTGCAATATCTACTCCGGCTGGTTTAAGGAAAAGGGCAGAAATAGTTACCGATACTTTAGGGCGGTATTCGTTATCGCTGTTTGCGGTTAGTGTTACTTCTTGTCCAAGAGGTGTTTTGGCGTTGTAAGATATTTTTAATTCACAATTGCCACCGGCAGCGATAGTTGTACAAGCACTGCTGTCAATGCTCAGTTGATCCGAGCCATCACCCTGAAGTTCAAAAGCAGATAACGTTGTTTCAGTTGCCGCATTGTTACTGATGGTCAAAACATTTTCAACCACAGCCCCTTCTTCAACCGCGCCATAATTTATTTTGTTTTCAAAGGCTAAACCTTTGGTATAGCTGTTAAGCCAATCATGGAAGTTAAAAGCGGCGGCGTAAACACCATATTTATCTGGCTGTGCCACAACCATCACCAAAACTTACCACACCTAGTTGCACATATTCTCCTTCACGTTTTAATACTAAAGAATCACCACTATCACCCTGACAAGAGTCTTTACCGCCTTTTTGATAACTGGCACAAATCATTGCTTCAGTAATGTCACCATTATATGATGCAGCCAAGTTACAGGTTGCGTTAGACACTAAAGGAACTTCAACTTTCATTAGTTCGTTTGGATATTCTACGCCATCGGTTAATACATTACCCCAGCCTGTTACAGTCAAAATTGTGCTGAGGTTAAGTTTTTCAGCTTCACTTTTACCGATCACTTTAATTGCCGGTAAATCAACGCTGTTTACTAATTCTAATAAAGCAATGTCATTATTCGTTTCAACAGGCGAATTGTATTCGTTATGTACATAAATGTATTTAACAGCAACACATGTTCCACTGGTAGTGTCAGCAAAATTGTCAGCACCAATCAGTACTTCCATTCCATTACCCGGACCGCTAATACCGTCTACACAGTGGGCGGCGGTTAAAACCCATTTATTTTCCGAGCATCATTCTTACATCATTCCTGTTAAATATATATTGAGGTATTGTAGCGTAATGTATCCATTTGTAGCATTTACGTTGAGCAGCTTATGAACAATGACGAAGGTGAAGAAGAATATTTTATTTTGACGAATATGATCACTCACAAAATGCGATGTTGTCTGCAGGGAATGACAACAACGAGCTTATTATGATAGAGCGTCCGGGATCGGGTGATTGGAAAATAACGCTTAGCTATTTTGCACAATACAAATATGTTGAATTAACGGTGTTTTCTCACTCATTTAGCAGTGCGCATTTTGTGATTGATAAGACGGTTTTATTGCCGTCTTTTTTGTTTATTACGCTATATTTAACTATCAGAATTTATCTCTGTATTGACCATTTATTTCTTACTCAAGTAATGTTTTTAACATTTTATTTGTTAATATCTCCTTGATATTTTGATTTATACTTTGTAATAGACAATTTAATTGATACGGTTTTATCGTTATTTTCTGGACGGTGCTTGAATGGGCGGTAGATTTTAATGTTAAATAATTGTCTTTTTTAGATATAAAAATTAAATGTGGCCAGAAAATGTGATTTACTATACATATTATAAAAACAAATTCCTCAGGAG
Source organism: Alteromonadaceae bacterium (assembly GCA_013216005.1). Lineage (GTDB taxonomy): Bacteria > Pseudomonadota > Gammaproteobacteria > Enterobacterales > Alteromonadaceae > JABSOI01. The sequence continues at coordinate 2,323 of JABSOJ010000507.1, forward strand.
CACCGATTGCAACCAAAAGATCATTGGGAAAAGGTATATACCTCCAAAAACGTAACCGAAGTTAGTTGGTTTCAGGAGCATGCCAAATTATCGTTGAAGCTGATAAAAGATGCGGTCATTCCAACTTCAGCATCAATTATTGACGTTGGTGGTGGTGCTTCAACCTTGGTGGATGATCTGCTTGATAATAGTTACAGTAATCTTTCTATTCTCGATTTATCCGCTGCAGCATTGTCTGTAGCTCGTGAAAGGCTTGGACAAAAAGCTGAGCAGGTGGCTTGGTTAGAGGCTAATGTTTTGGAAGCTGAATTTCCTGAGCATGCGTTTGATGTTTGGCACGACAGGGCAGTATTTCATTTTCTTACGACACAAGAACAACGTCAAGCTTATGTTAAACAGGTATTTCATGCGGTAAAGCCCGGTGGATTGGTTATTGTTGCTACATTTGCTGAAGATGGTCCGATGAAATGCAGTGGTTTGCCGGTTATGCGGTATAGTCCGAATGAATTACAGGCAAAATTTAGTGAGTTATTTGACCTACAGGGGTACGTTCGAGAATCACATTATACACCTGCAGGTGATGAACAAAAATTTGTTTATTGCTGTTTCCGGAAAGTAAAATAATGGTTGCTGAATATAGTGCTATGTATTTAGTGCCCGAACGAAAAGTCAATAGCCATTGCTACACATGGGCTGTAGCGATTAATTCAAAACGAAGATTTAA
>JABSOJ010000049.1 GCA_013216005.1 Alteromonadaceae bacterium
TTTATTGAATAAACTTATCGATGATGAAATGTTTACTTTAATAGCGAATCGAACAGTAGGTAACCGCCCAGGGAGAATTGAACCACGAGCAGTTAAAAGACGACCGAAGGCATATAAATTACTTATGGTTCCAAGGGGTGAGGCTAGAAAGGATGCACTAAAAAACGGCCATCCTAAGAAGGTGAAATAGTTGTTTAAAATCAAGTGGAAAGCGCTTAACTAAGTGCCATTCTGGTCAGTGCCCTTTTTTGAATATGGTTATTGGCATTGTGGTTAATGTTTTAGAAGATGAACATTCAAAAGAGCGGGAAGCGCAGGACAAGCTGGATGGAAAAATAACCATTGAAGATGTGTCCAGGCAACTGGATGAGTTAAAACAAATGATTGCTAATAAATAAGTTTTTACTTTTTATATTTATAGTTATAGCAATCGGCATCATCATTTATTATTCTCAAATTTCTTAATCGCATAAGTTAAATACTTGTGCGAAAACATTAAAACTATTGGCCGCATGATCAAAAAATACCCCGTAAAAATGGCAGCAATTGAAATTGCTATCAATAAGCCATTTAATGCGGTTATAGTTAAAAATAACGGGATCAACATTATCAGTTTGATTATATTTATAATGAATTTTTCTGGTGCTGAAAATTTTAAAGCAGCTATAGTTAATATTGCTTGTCGTTGTTTTAGGTTGTAATTAGTTAATTCAGGGATGTTATTCGTAGAAAAATAAAGCGTCATTTTAACTTAATTGTCTAGTAGGGGAAGGTCGATAATACCTTATCGATGGCATTTCTGGAATTATCTTTGCTATTTACACTTACATTCATAGCTACTTCATTTCCCTCTAACATTATATTTTGGTAGAATGCGGAAAATTTTATCCATAGGTGATTTATAAATGAATATCATAGAAGCAAATTTTGAAGCGTCAGGTAAGAAAATTGCGATCGTAGTATCGCGTTTTAATAGTTTTATTGTTGAAAATTTACTTGAGGGTGCTGTTGATGCGTTAAAGCGTCATGGCAATGTTGCTGATAATGATATCACTATTGTACGCGTTCCCGGCGCTTATGAATTACCTGTAGCTGCAAAACGTGTTGCCGCTAAAGGTGAATTCGATGCTATTATTGCTATTGGTGCCGTAATTCGTGGTGGTACACCTCATTTTGATTTTGTTGCCGGTGAATGTAATAAAGGTTTAGCACAAGTAGCGATGGAATTTTCTATTCCTGTTGCTTTTGGTGTTATCACTACAGATACCATTGAGCAAGCAATTGACCGTGCCGGCACTAAAGCTGGTAATAAAGGTGCTGAAGCAGCATTAAGCGCATTAGAAATGGTTAATGTTTTAGCTAAGATTTAACGTTAATTTATTGGAATATTATTATTGTGAAACCATCACCTAGAAGAAAAGCACGTGAGTTGGCTGTTCAAGCTATTTATTCATGGCAACTTAGTCATAATTCAGTAACAGATATTGAAGCCAATTTCTTAACTGAAAATAAGTCACGTCGCTTCGACATCCCTTATTTCCAACAATTACTACGTGGTGTAACTGCGAGTGCAAGCGAATTAGATTTAGCTATTTCTCCTTATGTAGATCGTCCGATTGATGGTGTTGATCATGTAGAAAAAGCTATTTTACGAGTGGCAATTTATGAATTAAGTGATTGCCGCGATGTACCATATAAAGTTGTGATAAATGAGGCTATTGAGTTGGCAAAGTCTTTTGCTGCCGATGACAGTCATAAATTTGTTAACGGTGTTTTAGACAAAGCGGTTAAGTTGATCCGCCCTAACGAATAATCTTTTTTATCACTACTACAAGGAAAGTATTCTATGAAAGAATTTGATCTTATAAAGCGCTTTTTTACTGAGCAAGGAGTGAAGCGTAAAGATGTAGTACTTGGTATTGGAGATGATTGCGCGCTTGTTCATGTAAGTGGCCGCAATAATATTGCAGTAACGACTGATACTTTAATTGCCGGGGTTCATTTCCCGCATGAAACCTCACCCCGGGCAATAGGCCATAAATCCATTGCGGTTAGTTTATCTGATTTAGCGGCAATGGGAGCTGATCCTACCTGGCTTTCATTGGCATTAACCGTTCCTGAAATTGATGAAAAATGGTTAGAGGAGTTTTGTGCTGGTGTTTTTGAATTGTGTGAATACTACAATGTTCAGCTTATTGGTGGTGATACAACTCAGGGGCCTTTGAGTATTACTGTTACAGCACAAGGGCTTACACCTGTAGATAAACATATTACACGTTCTGGAGCTAAAGCGGGCGATTGGCTTTATGTCACCGGAGAAATAGGTGACGCGGCCCTTGCTTTAAAACATATTCAGGGTGAAATCACTATTGAAGATGTATTTAAAGAACAAATAGTATCAAAACTTGATTACCCTAAGCCTCGTGTACTTGCCGGACATATCTTACGTGATTATGCTTCGTCGGCTATTGATCTTTCTGATGGTTTGATTTCTGATTTAGGCCATATTTGTAAAGCTTCTGCTGTTGGCGCAAACATAGTGATGGAAGATTTACCCATTTCATCTGTGATGAGTGATACTTTAGGGCATGAACAAGCTGCACAGGTTGCGTTAAGTGGTGGTGACGATTATGAATTGTTATTTACCGTTTCTGAAGATAATAAAGTAGGTATGGAAACAGCGCTTGCTAATAGTGGGATCGCTATTACTTGTATCGGGCAACTTAATGCTTCTGAAGTAATTACGACGACATTTAACAAAAAACCTGTACCAATTACCGTTTCTGGCTTTGAACATTTTTCATCTAACTCTACTGTTTAAGTGAATGTTTAAGCGAATGATGAAATCAATAATGTTCTCTATTAATAATAAAGTGACTCATGGTGGAAAGTAGTAATGAGTAAATCAACGGCTAAATTTCGTTTATCTGATCCTATCCACTTTTTGGCACTTGGTTTTGGTAGTGGTTTAGCGCCGAAAGCACCCGGTACTTTTGGTACTTTGGCGGCAATTCCGGTGTATTTATTGTGTGCACCACTCGCTGCCAGTTATTATGCTGTAATTGTCTTGGTGATGAGTTTGTTCGGTATTTACATCTGTGGAAAAGCGGCCCTAGATGTAGGCGTACCTGATCACGGTGCCATTGTCTGGGATGAAATTGTTGGCTTTATGATCACTATGTTCATGGTTCCGTTAAGCTGGCAGAGTGTTGTTGTTGGTTTTTTGTTATTCCGCCTGTTTGATATTTTCAAACCCTGGCCAATTTCTTATATAGATAAAAATTGTCATGGTGGGTTGGGGATCATGCTGGATGATGTACTTGCTGGAGTTTTAGCTTTAGTTTGTATGCATTTGATTTTTTGATTGGGGTTTTCTCAATTATTATTCCTTCCTTCCTTCATTACATTACTTGCCTCTGTAGTCTGCTCAGGTAATTTGAAAATACCAACAAAACATAGTTGAAATTGACAGTGTAGCAGTTAATTGTACTGACTATAATAATCTGTTTTTATGATGCTTATTAGGTCAAGGCAGTGTTAACTTTTTCAAAATCTAAATTTTATTGCGTAGGATGGGTTAGCCGGAGGCGTAACCCATCAAAATATATTTATTCCTGACACTTAGTAACAATGTGATGGGTTATGCCTTTGGCTAACCCATGCTTAACCTAGCACCGAACCGACATGTCAATTAGTGCAATATTCTAACTTTAAGGGTGCCTTTAATAAGTTTTAGTTCTCTTAAAGCAACGTCACCATCTTCAGCGTCAATATCGATAACCACGTAACCAATTTGATCATCGGTTTGTAAATATTGTGCGGCGATATTGATATTATGATCAGTAAACGCTTGGTTAATTTGTGTCAATACACCCAGTACGTTACGGTGAATATGTAATAATCGGCTAGTGCCGGTGTGCATTGGTAAAGAAACTTCAGGAAAATTCACTGCTGATAAACTTGAACCATTATCAGAGTATTTTGCTAATTTAGCTGCTACTTCTAAACCAATATTTTCTTGTGCTTCTTTGGTGCTGCCACCAATGTGAGGAGTAAGAATGACATTATCAAATGCACGTAAAGGTGAAATGAATTCTTCATCATTTCCTTTCGGTTCAACTGGGAATACATCAATAGCAGCACCTGCAACTTTTTTAGATGATAGTGCTTCTGCCAGCGCGTCAATATCAACTACAGTGCCACGGGATGCATTGATAAATATTGCGCCATCTTTCATTATTTCAAATTCAGCTGGGCCCATCATGTTCTGAGTTTGCGGAGTTTCAGGTACGTGTAATGTAATAATATCTGATTCCTTCAATAATGAAGTTAAATTTGGTGCCTGACTCGCATTGCCCAGTGGTAATTTAGTTTCAATATCGTGGAAACGTACTCTCATGCCCAGCGTTTCAGCTAAAATGCTTAATTGCATGCCAATATGGCCGTAGCCAATGATACCCAAGGTTTTACCTCTGGCTTCAACTGAGCCTGCAGCCGATTTATTCCATTGACCACGGTGAGCTTTTGCGCTTTTTTCCGGAATACCACGTAAAAGCAATAAGGTTTCACCTAATACTAATTCTGCAACAGAGCGTGTATTTGAGAAAGGTGCATTAAATACCGGAATACCAAGTGTTTGTGCTGCTTTTATGTTTACTTGGTTGGTACCAATACAAAAACAGCCTATCGCCGCTAATTTATTCGCATGGCTCAATACTTTTTCAGTTAATTGAGTGCGGGAACGTATACCAATAAAGTGAACATCTTTAATTTTTTCAATAAGCTCATCTTCAGAAAGCGAAGTTTTAAGATATTCAATGTTGCTGTAACCTTTAACTTTCAGTTTTTCAAGTGCACTTTGATGTACACCTTCAAGTAATAAAATCTTAATTTTTTCTTTGGCGAAGGAATTTTGGCTCATGATGTTGCTTTTTCTCTTTGGTTTAAGTAGCGTTAATTAGTTTTAGCTTTTTTATTGTAGTTATAGCATTGTATTAATATCCATTGATTATCTCAGCATTTTAACTCAGTTTTTAACTCAGCTTATATTCCAATAATGGCTATTTTTTTACATCCAATATTTAGATCAGTAGCCACCATAAAATAGATTTTATTTGGATGGCTAGATACCAAATTAACATATAGTGTTAAAACTCTAAAGTGTTATTTGCCACTGATTTATGCGGGTTAAGATAAAGTGATTACTTTTGTTCCATCGGGTGAACCAATAATTAATGTGTTAGCTCCACGGTGGGCAAATAAGCCATTGGTAACAACGCCTACAATAGCATTGATGTTTTTTTCAAGGGCTATTGGATCAAGTATTTCTAAGTTATGAACATCGAGAATAACGTTGCCGTTATCGGTTATCACACCTTGACGATATTCAGGATCGCCACCCAATTTTACTAACTCGCGGGCAACATAACTGCGGGCCATTGGAATGACTTCGACAGGTAAGGGGAAGTTGCCTAACATTTCGACTTGCTTGCTTTCGTCAGCAATACAAATGAATTCTTTTGCTACAGCAGCAACAATTTTCTCGCGGGTAAGGGCAGCTCCGCCACCTTTGATCATGTGCAGGTGCTTAGTTACTTCGTCAGCGCCATCAACATATACATCTAAGATATCAATACTGTTTAAATCAAATACTTCAATGCCATGGGCTTTTAAGCGCTTAGTTGACTCTTCTGAGCTTGATACTGCCCCGGATATTTTATTTTTAATGCCAGCTAATGCATCAATAAAATGATTAACGGTTGAACCTGTACCAACTCCGACGATAGAGTCATTTTTAATAAAGGCCAAAGCTTTAATCGCCGCTGCTTTTTTCATTTCATCCTGAGAGATTTTTTGTGACATTACTAACCTGTTATTTCGACCAATTCGACTAGATGAGGATTATATCAGCATAGTCATTAATGTCGTGGATAATTTTGAATGATTAAAAATTATTGTGGTTAATAAATATTTTTGTAGGAGTAATTATTTCAGGAAGTGGGATATCCCATAACTCTGTTGGAATTTCATCAACCTGTTGGCAATCGTGAGCAATACCTATAGGGTAAAAGTTAACAGGAGTTTGAATGGGGAATGTTTGAGTTTCAGTTGGTGGAATGCTGGAATTCATGTGCTGGGTAAACCAGTTTGCTAAAGTTCTGTCATAAAAACCACCTCCCATCCCTAAGCGGTTACAAGACTCAGTAAATGCAACCAAAGGGGTAAAAATAATATCAAGGTTTTCCATCGGGCAGATATACCTGACATCTAATTTAGGCTCTAAAATGCCGTATTTGTTTCTGATCATTGGTGTATTGTGATCAAAATGTAAAAAGAGTATATGTCCGATGCAAAAAGGATGTAAGACAGGTATATAAACTTGCTTACCATTTTCCCAGCACCATTGAATAAAAGGCATTGGATCCAGTTCGTCATCATTCGTTAAATATAGGGCGATTTTTTTAGCGGGAATAACTTTTTCGTGACGTGATAGTTTTTGCTGCATCAAGGATGCTGCTTGGTGTTGTTCTTCAGACGTTAAAGCTTTTCTTTTGAGTCGTGTTGCCTTTCTCAGTTTTGATTTTTCGTCTGATGTTGTTATTTGCATAAAATTTACCTAAAAAAAAAGCTAGGAGTTGAAGCTCCTAGCTTTGAATTATTAAAGTCTTTTTTAACTAACTTGCAGATGAAGCTTAAGCAGTTTGAGTGCCATTATCTTTATCAGCTAGTTTTTCCCATATTCTAGTTTTGAAACTTAACAGGAAGATAACAATACCGATACCAATACTGAATAAACTTATTTGAATGTACAGAGCAGGTATTTGGTCAACATTGTTCGGATCGAAATTACCCGCTAATAAGCCAGAAATAATGTTACCGATAGAGTAAGTCAGTACGAAAATACCCATCATTTGTCCGGCAAAACGTTTTGGAGATAATTTACTTACCGCACTTAATGCAACAGGGCTTAAGCAGAGCTCACCGACCGTGTGCAGGAAGTAGGTGGTAACCAACCAATACGGCGCTACTTTTAAGCCACTTGCTGCATATTGTGCTGCGAAAAACATCACAATAAATCCGCTTGCCATGATGATTAAACCAACAGCACATTTAAGACCATAAGAAGGGTTATATACACTTTTGCCTAAGTTAATCCATAAGGCTGCAAAGAATGGAGAAAGTAAAACAATAAAGATAGAATTGGTAGATTGGAACCAACCGGTAGGGATTTCAAACGAACCTATCATTCGGTCAGTATAATCTCTGGCAAATAAGTTTAATGATGAACCTGCTTGTTCAAATCCAGACCAGAAACAGGCTGATGCGATACATACTAATAAAAGCGCACCTAATCTTTTCTTTTCATCAGGCGTTAAGTTACCAAGATAATAAATAGAGGCATAATAAATACAGAAGATAAGCGTGAATGCTACAGCTACGTATTGAGCAACAGAAACGGGATCAATGATTATTGCGCCAGTTAATGCTGAAGATGTTACTAAAGCAATAACGATTAAAACGGCGCTAATTGCGGTCCAACTTTTCTTTTGAGCAGAAGGTGACATTGGTGCAACTGGAGTACTACCAACATCTTTAAGTTTATAGGTAGTTAAACGGTATTGTATTAAACCTATGGCCATACCGATTGCTGCTGCGCCAAATGCCCAGTGCCAGCCAATATTTTCTGATAAATATCCGCAGATAAAATATCCGAACATAGAGCCTAAGTTGATGCCCATATAATAAATAGCATAACCAGCATCTCTGCGATTATCATCAGCTGAATATAATTGACCTACCATGGCACCAATATTAGGTTTTAATAAACCAGTACCTAAGATCACGATAATTAAACCGATAAAAAATGTGTTGTCGTTAGGAATAGCTAAGACAATATGACCGATCATGATGATGATCCCGCCATACCAAACGGCACGTTGCCCGCCTAACAATCTGTCTGAGATCCAACCACCAGGTAAACCCATAAAATAAACGCTTCCGGTGTATAGCCCGTAAATAGCAGCTGCAGAGGCTACAGTTAATGCAAGACCTCCTTCTTGAAGTGTGGCGGTCATAAATAATACTAAAAGCATACGCATACCGTAGTAACTCATCCGTTCCCACATTTCAGTGAAGAATAATGTGGTTAAGCCACTAGGATGCCCTAAAAAATCATCCGTATTAGGTTTGTTCATATATTTACCTGTTTAATTTTTATATTATATTCTGAATTATTATAATTTTGTCTAACTACCCAGTGTTATACCTGTGGAAACCCTTAAAGGCAAGTTTATTGATGTTAAGATTTGGAGTCGTTTATGAAAAAATACATATGTAAGATCATTTTTTTGAGCTTGAAATTTCTTTAATTACATTAAGAACTTTGGTTTTTGGATGACTACAAATTAACAAATAAACAACAATTATTTTGTTGTTTTGAAACTTACTTTTTATAATATGTATAGAATTATTAGTTTTATATACCTCAGTATGTTTAAATTTTAAGTGAAAGAGAAATATGTTCGAGTGTTAGAAGTCAGTTGTGAATGCCATAAAAAAATATAAAAATGAAAGGATTTAGATGGTTATTAAAATAAAGAAAGCGGTTATACCTGTTGCTGGTTTAGGCACTCGGATGTTACCTGCGACAAAAGCAATTCCAAAAGAAATGCTGCCTATTGTCGATAGACCCATGATTCAATATATTATTAATGAATGTGTTGATGCTGGCATTAAAGAAATCGTATTAGTGACACATTCTTCTAAAAATGCCATCGAAAATCATTTTGATAAATCATTTGAACTTGAAACAACGCTGGAAAATCGTGTAAAACGCCAGTTATTAGATGAGATACAGGCAATTTGTCCCAGAGACGTTACTATAATGCATGTTCGTCAAGGGGAAACCAAAGGTTTAGGTCATGCGGTATTGAAAGCCCGTCCTATAATTGGTAATGAACCTTTTGTTGTTGTGTTACCTGACGTTATTCTTGATGATGCCAGTGCTGATTTGAAGAAAGAAAATTTGGCGGCAATGTTAACGCGTTTTTATGAGGTTGGTCATAGTCAGGTTATGGTTGAACCTGTTCCTATGGCTAAAGTCAGTAGTTATGGTGTGGTCGATTGTGACGGACATCAGCTTAAAGTGGGTGAATCAAAAGTTATGACGGCTGTGGTTGAAAAACCGTCGGTTGAAGATGCTCCTTCAAATTTGGCTGTTGTCGGGCGATATGTGCTTACTGAGCAAATTTGGGACTTATTGGAATGTACTCCACCTGGTGCCGGAGGTGAAATTCAGTTAACTGATGCAATTGCCAGTTTAATGAAAATCGAAACGGTTGAAGCGTTTCATATTTCTGGTAAATCGCACGATTGCGGTTCTAAACTTGGTTATATGATGACAAATGTTGAATATGGTTTGCGTCATCCGTTATTAGGCGCTGATTTTAAAGCTTACCTGTCTAATTTAAAACTGTAATTAATTGGCATTGTCAAAGTTTATACACGCACTCAAACAAACACTCAAAGGAATTTTATTTCCGGTAAGATGTAAGCATATATATAAAAGCTTTAAATATAGTTATTATTATTCCTTTTTGTTATATAAAAGCGACTTCTTATATTGAAGTAGGATTTTGGTTATGGCATTATCGGTGCACTTGTTATTTTGTGACCGTTAGTGGCGTACTCAATGAATTTAACTCATTTAAAAAAACTGGAAGCTGAATCCATTCACATTATGCGTGAAGTGGCGGCTGAATTTGATAATCCTGTGATGCTGTATTCTGTTGGAAAAGATTCAGCAGTTTTATTACACCTTGCCCGTAAAGCGTTCGCACCTGGCAAAATTCCTTTTCCTTTGCTTCATGTTGATACCAATTGGAAATTCAAAGAAATGATTGAATTTCGTGAGCAGATGGTGAAAGACTATGATTTTGAACTTTTAGTCCATAAGAACCCTGAAGGAATGGCGATGAATATCAGCCCATTTGTTCATGGTAGTGGTAAACACACTGATATTATGAAAACTCAGGGATTAAAACAGGCACTGGATAAATACGGTTTTGATGCCGCATTTGGTGGTGCTCGTCGTGATGAAGAAAAATCACGGGCAAAGGAACGTGTTTATTCTTTTCGTGATAAAAATCATCGTTGGGATCCTAAAAGCCAACGGCCAGAATTGTGGGATATTTATAATGGCAAAGTGAATAAAGGTGAAAGTATCCGGGTTTTTCCTTTATCAAACTGGACAGAATTAGATATTTGGCAATATATTTATTTAGAAAGTATTAAAATTGTACCGCTTTATCTTGCCAAAGAACGTCCTGTGGTAGAACGTGACGGTACTTTGATTATGGTCGATGATGACCGTATGCCCATTGAAGATGGTGAAGAAGTTCAAATGAAAATGGTACGGTTCAGAACATTAGGTTGTTATCCGTTAACAGGTGCTGTTGAATCACAAGCGACTACAATACCCGAAATTATTAAAGAAATGTTATTAACAAAAACATCTGAACGTCAAGGCAGAGTTATTGATCATGATGAAGCTGGTTCGATGGAAAAGAAAAAGATGGAAGGTTACTTTTAATAGATTTGCAACGCATTTCTATCAGCGCCATCAGGTGGTGCTGTTTAGGTTGGTTTTCCTGCGTTTGCATACAAAGTATGTAGCGTAAGTGATTAGTTAATAAGTATTTAATAGTTTTAAAGGAAAGAACATGAGTCATCAGACAGAATTGATAGAAAATGATATTCAAGCGTATTTAAAGCAGCATGAAAATAAAGAAATGGTACGTTTTTTTACCTGTGGTAGTGTTGATGACGGTAAAAGCACTTTAATAGGCCGTTTATTACACGACTCTAAAATTATCTTTGAAGATCAGCTTGCTGCAATAGAAAAAGACAGTAAAAAATCGGGTACTACTGGCGATGAGATTGATTTAGCTTTGTTAGTGGACGGTTTACAATCGGAACGTGAACAAGGTATTACTATTGATGTTGCGTACCGTTATTTCGCAACCGACAAACGTAAGTTTATTATTGCAGACACTCCTGGGCATGAACAATACACACGAAATATGGCGACAGGTGCATCTACCTGTGATATCGCAGTTATTTTGATCGACGCACGTCATGGTGTACAAGTGCAAACACGCCGTCATTCATTTATTTGTTCATTATTGGGCATAAAGCATGTTGTTGTTGCAGTGAATAAAATGGATTTGGTTGATTATAGCCAAGAGCGATATCAGCAAATTAAGAAAGAATATCGAGAGTTTTCTGATTCCCTAAGTTTTGATGATATTCGTTTTGTACCTCTTTCGGCATTGAAAGGCGATAATGTTGTTGAAGAAAGCCAAAATATGTCCTGGTATCCGGGTGCGACTTTAATGAAATTGTTAAACACAATTAAAGTTAATACGGTTGAGTCTTTTACAGATTTTCGTTACCAAGTTCAATATGTTAACCGCCCAAATCTAAACTTTAGAGGTTTTGCCGGTACGGTTGCTTCAGGTCATATCCGTGTTGGTGATAATATTGTTGCTTTACCTTCAGGTAAAGAAAGTACCGTTAAGTCTATTGTAACTTTTGAAGGCGAAATTGAACGTGCTGATAAGGGCATGGCAGTTACGTTGACATTAGAAACTGAAATAGATATCAGTCGTGGCGAAATGATTGTTAAAAAAGGCAATTTACCCACTTCTTCTAAAGAATTCAATGCCACTGTCGTTTGGATGCATGAAGATGAACTGGACGCGGGCCGTGAATACTACATTAAACACGGCAGCAAAATGACAACTGGCCGGGTGACAAATATTCAACATCGTGTTGATGTTAATACCATGGTTAAAGTAGAAGCTTCACAATTAGCGTTAAATGAAATAGGTTCGGTTGATTTTGATGTGGCTGAAGCTTTGCATTTTGATGCTTATGATGAAAGTAAATCGACCGGTGCATTTATTATTATCGACAGGTTAAATAACCTTACGGTTGGCGCTGGTATGATTAATAATGCACTTGAAGAGCAACAAGCTCATCGTTATTCTGAGTTTGAACTTGAATTTAATCAGCTGGTTTGCAAGCACTTTCCACATTGGGGTGCGAGAGATTTATCGTAATTTTTGCGATATTTCCACAAGTAATTCATATTAGTGATTTCAGTGATGTTAGTGATGATATCAAGATGAATATCAAGGAAGCTGTGTAATGTCTGTAATGCAATGGTTAATGATATTGATTTTTTTAGCGACTTTTATTGGTCTGTTAAAATATCAACACATTCCTGAGCGAATTTTTGCAGGTGCAACACTGGTTTGTTTAGCAGCTTCTTTTGTTTCATCCGCTGAGATTCTCAATAATGCAGTAAATTCTGGGTTGGTTACTTTATTACTATTAGTGCTTTGCTCTTTTGCTTTTGAACGAACTAGTGTTCTACGTCGACTTTCTGCTTCGATGATCAATGGTTCGCAGTTTAAGTCGACCATTAAAACTTTATTAGGTACAGCCATTGCTTCTGCAGTGATGAATAATACTGCTGTGGTTGCTACTTTGATCGGTAGCATTAAGAAAAACACCTTAATTAATCCCGGAAAATTACTATTGCCTTTATCTTATGCGGCAATTTTAGGAGGAACACTGACCTTAGTGGGTACTTCTACTAACCTCATTGTAAACAGTATGTGGATTGAGCAAGGACAACAAAGTTTTGCTTTTTTTGATTTTACACTCATCGGTGCCACTGCCTTAGTAGTTTGTTTGTTTATTGTTATTGTTCAAGTGAAAAAACTTCCGGATATGAAAGTATCAGCCCTAAAAACGGATGAATATCTGTTGGAAGCTGAAGTATCCAATTCTTCAAAATTAGTTGGTAAAACCATTGAAGAAAATGGTTTACGCAATTTAGATTCTTTATTTTTAGTTGAAGTTGTGCGTAATGGACGATTAATATCGCCCGTAGCACCGGATGAAATTTTACAGGTAAAAGATAAATTGATTTTTACCGGTGATATTTCTAAGGTGTTAATATTGCAGCAGTTTGATGGATTGTCCTTGTACGCAGAACAAGATGGTTTATTGCGCGAAAATTTGTCTGAAGTATTGATCAAACCTGATTCAGCGGTAATAGGTAAAAGTTTGAAAACCGCTGGTTTTAGAGCACGGTTTGATGCTGCCGTTGTCGCTATCAGACGTGAGGGTGGTACATTATCGGGAAAATTAGGCGATATTATCATCCAATCGGGGGACTTTTTAGTTTTAGCTGTCGGTCCTGATTTTTGTTCTCGAACTAACTTAACTAAAAACTTTTTTATTCTTTCAGGTCATCAACCAGACAATATGCTGTCTGGATGGCGTGATAAAATGACAGTTTTGGGATTTATTATTACTGTTGTTGTTTCTGTATTTACCAGTTTAACGCTACTGAAGTGTTTAATCTTTTATATTGCACTACTGATTATCACGGGCTGTTTAACCGTTAATGAGATCAAACGTCGTTTTCCATTAGAAATTTGGATGATAGTGCTTGGCGCTCTGACTTTAGCCAAGGCGATGGATAATAGTGGTATTGCTCATATTTTTGCAACAAGTTTTGAATCTGTTTTACAAGGTCAAAGTACTTATTTTGCACTTATTGCCATATTTATTATTACATTATTGGTCACAGAGTTAGTTACCAATAATGCCGCTGCCGCCTTAGTTTTTCCTATTGCCTATAATATTGCACTGGCATTGGGTGTGAGTCCAATGCCGTTTGTTATGGCGGTTGCTTTTGCAGCAAGTGGCAGTTTTATCAGTCCATATGGTTATCAGACCAATGTAATGGTTTTTAATGCGGGTAATTATAAAGTAATCGATTTTATTAAATTTGGTATCCCCATTTCTCTCGCTTACAGCGTTGTTGTGCTGGTTATGATCCCGAGAGTTTTTCCTTTTTAATTAGCATTTTTATTGCTATTTTAAACATTGCAATTGTAAACAAAGTTTCGAGAAAATTTCGAACACAAGTTATAGGTTTTACATGAAAACAGAAAATACCGTTTGGCATGAACAGCAGATCACCAAAGAAGACAGGGCAAAGCTTAAACATCAGCAACCCTGTTTATTATGGTACACAGGGCTTAGTGGTTCAGGAAAATCTACAATAGCTAATGCGGTTGATGCTTTATTATTTGAACGAGGTTGTCACACTTATTTACTTGACGGTGATAATGTCCGTCATGGGTTAAATGGTGATTTAGGTTTTAGCGACGAAGACCGGATTGAGAATATTCGTCGTATCAGCCAGGTTGCTAAGTTGTTTATTGATGCGGGTTTGATTGTTTCAACAGCATTTATTTCGCCTTTTGCTACGGATCGCGCTTTGGCGGCTGATATGTTGGCATCAGGGGAGTTTATTGAAGTTTATATTGATACTCCAATTGAAATTTGTGAACAAAGAGATCCTAAAGGCCTCTATAAAAAAGCGCGTGCAGGTGAAATAAAAGATTTTACCGGTATAGATTCAGCTTATGATGTGCCAAAAACTCCTGCTATTCACGTTAAAACGGATGATAAATCGATACTTGAGTGTGCAGAACGAATTGTTGCTTATCTGGTTCAGCATAATTTTGTGTCTTCTCTTTAGTATCAATTAGTCACAATTAGCACCAAGAGAATTAATTATGCATTACGATGTTTTTAATGGCGATGCCGATGGTATTATTGCTTTAGTTCAATTGCGTTTAGCGCAGCCGAAAGAGTCAATACTGATCACGGGTGTTAAACGTGATATCAGCTTGCTTAAGCAAGTTAGTGATTGTTTAAAAGATCGTTGTGATGACATTGATAGCGTAAATTCGGTTACTGTTCTTGATATATCAATGGAAAAGAATAAAGCCGCATTAGATCATTTATTGCAAAATGATGTAGATGTTTTTTATGTTGATCACCATCGCAGTGGTGATATTCCCGATACTGAACAATTAACGGCTTTGATAAATACGGATGCCAATACTTGTACAAGTTTATTGGTTAATGAGTATCTGAATAATGCGTACGCGCATTGGGCGGTTGTTGCTGCTTTTGGTGATAATATGATGGCTTCTGCGGTGGCGCTGGCAAATTCAGTGGGTTTAACGCAAGCGCAGCAGAAGACGTTATCGGCCCTTGGCGTTTATATTAATTACAATGGTTATGGTCGAAGTGTTGAAGATTTACATTATCATCCTGCTCAATTATATAAATTATTATTAAATTATTCTGATCCGCTTGAACTTATTGATGGTGAAAATTCTGTATTTTCTTCACTTGAACAAGCATATCAAAACGATATGGTAAAAGCTGAATCGGCAGAAGTTTTAGCTGATAATCAAATTTGTAAAGTGGTATTGTTGGCGGATGAAGCTTGGGCACGACGTATTAGCGGGGTATTTGGCAACGAACTTGCTAACCAATCTCCAGACAAAGCACATGCTGTGTTGACACTTAATTCTGATGATACCTATACTGTTAGTGTAAGAGCACCGTTGAATAATAAACAGGGTGCTGACGAGATTTGTGTACAGTTCCCAACGGGTGGAGGTCGTGCAGGCGCGGCTGGTATAAATAATTTGCCGAAAGAAATGCTGGAAGCTTTTATTTCTGCCGTATCGCATTACTATGCACCTAAACTATTAACCTAAGCTATGCACCTAAAGTATGCACCTAAACTATGAAACTAAATTATTCACCTAAACGATGCACCATAAAAAATGGTTATCAAAAAAATTAAATGCTGCGAGATTACAGTTTTACTTTGAAATGAAACTATTTGAAATACAGATAAGTAAGGAGATATCATGAGTTTGTTGATCACCGGAGGGACTGGTTACATTGGCAGTCATACAGTTGTTGAATTACTGAAGCTTGATCAGGATATTATTATTATTGATAACTTGTCGAATTCATCGACAGTTGTTTTAGATCGAATTAAACAAATTACCGATAAAAGTGTGACTTTTATTAAAGCTGACATATGCGATTTTGCTCTTCTGGATGCTATTTTTGAACAGAATGACATTGAAGCGGTGATACATTTTGCCGGTTTAAAAGCGGTTGGTGAATCTAATGAGATCCCGTTAAGTTATTATCAAAACAATGTAGCTGGTTCTGTGAATTTGTTTCAGGTGATGGCTAAACATCATGTTAAAAAATTAGTATTTAGCTCTTCAGCTACGGTTTATGGTGAAAACAATCAGTCTCCGCTTGATGAAAGTATGCCAACTTCAGCGACTAATCCTTACGGTCAAACTAAACTCATGGTGGAAAATATCCTCTTTGATTTAGCGAAAAGTGATAGCGAATGGTCGATTGCCTGTTTACGTTATTTTAATCCTATCGGCGCGCATGACTCAGGTTTAATTGGCGAACATCCTAATGGACTACCCAATAATTTATTGCCTTATGTTGCGCAAGTAGCTGTTGGTCGTTTAGCTCAATTGCAAGTGTTTGGAGATGATTATGACACGGTAGACGGTACAGGCGTCCGTGATTATATTCATGTTGTTGACTTGGCATTAGGTCATGTGAAAGCACTACAGAATTTGGATGATATTGAAGGTTGTCAGCCAATTAATATTGGTACAGGTAACGGCACCTCTGTATTGGAAATTGTTAATACTTTTAAAGAGATAAGTGGCAAAGATATTCCATTTACCATCGTGCCACGTAGAGCTGGTGATATCGCAACCGTTTATGCAGATGCGTCGGTAGCGAATGACTTATTGGGTTGGCAGGCAACACGAGATTTACACACAATGATAACTGATACCTGGCGTTGGCAGTCTCAAAATCCAAATGGCTTTGAAAGCTAAGTTGAAAATTTATTTACTTATTGTAATATCAATTATCATCATGCCTATGCACTTTACTCAGGTTAGGCTATAACTCACCTGAATTTAAGTGATTCCGACTAATTTCATATGCTATGTCGAAAATTGAAGCTAAACAAAGAGGTAGGATGGGTTAGCCAACGGCGTAACCCATCACATTGTGACTATCTTTCCTTAAGTGTGAGGAATAAATATATTTTGATGGGTTACGCCTGCGGCTAACCCATCCTACGCAATAAAATTTCTATTTTGCAAAAGTTGACACTGCGTTTATCTAATAAGCACAATAAAAACAGATTGTTATAGTCTGTGAAATTAACTGCGATACTGTCAATTTTAACTATGTTTTGTTGGTGTTTTCAAATTACCTGAGCAGACTACAGAGGCAAGATTATCATAAATAACTGGTCTGTTTTCAGTGAGGATAAATTTTCAAGAATAAGGCGTTTGATTGACCAATAGCTGGCTATTGGGATTGAAAACAACGCAGTTATTGGATATTTAGACCATCTGAAAATGACCAGTTCTTTATGCTAATTGGTATAACTGACATTCCGCACCAATTTTAGGAATAAATTTGCCGGTAAACATCCCCGAGACAATCAATGATCGTTCGGTTTCTTTCTTCAATATTCAAGACCCGTTGCTGATCGCCACTGATTGTTAATACATGAATTCCTTGAAAGCAAAAGAATACCCAACGAGCTGTCGGGTTTTGATAGGGCTTATATTTCAAATTAGGGAAATACAATGACTTAGCTTTCAATTCTTGTCTTATTTTATGTTCTAATGCGGCATAAACCATAAGGCAACATGTCATTATCATCAATAATGCTTCAATTCTCTCGGGTTTCTTTAAATATAATGATGAGGTTAAAAAGTCAGGGCTTTTTAAAAATCTAAATCCCTTTTCGACGCTTTGTTGTGACTTATAAAGGCCCAGCATCTTTTCCATCGTTAATTTATCGCTTAAATCATTTGTGGCAAGCATGAACATACCTTTTTCCATTAGGCGTTCTTCACGAGTTTTTAAAGATGAGTACAATTGACCTGTTATTTGATATTCATAACTATCAGGTATCTGTCCCAACTTGGGCCGTCCACTCTGCTTAAATCCTACATTCCGTACAATTTTATAAAAAACAAATAATTAAAAATAACCTTAATAACATGTAGTTAAGCGG
>JABSOJ010000508.1 GCA_013216005.1 Alteromonadaceae bacterium
AGATGTCAATATTGAACAAGCTGAGTTGACGATCCGTGACACTAAGTTTGGTAAGTCTCGCTGGCTCCCTCTGCATCCTACGACTCAACAGATACTTCACCAATATGTGTTAAAACGAGATCACCAATATCCGATCCCACGTAGTTCTCGATTTTTTGTCTCCGAAACAGGAACCGGATTATTTTCCTGTACTGTGCGGGCTACTTTTATCAAGCTTTCACGAAAGATCGGTTTGCGAAGCATGACAGATAGTTATGGTCCTCGGTTACATGATTTTCGACACCGATTTGCTGTTCAAACATTATTGCGTTGGTATCAAGATGGAGTTGATGTAAATCAACATCTTCCTGAACTTTCAACTTATCTTGGTCATGTGAAAGTGAGTGATACATATTGGTATATCACTGCTACCCCACAATTACTTCAATTAGCTCTAAAACGTTCTGTGCAAGGCTTGCAGGAGAAGAAAATATGAGTGCTAACATTACATTTCCGGTACTACTTGAAACATTTTTTACAGGATGGTTGTTACAGCAAAAGTGCGTCAGCCCACACACTATTGCAAGTTATCGAGACACTTTTTGTTTATTGTTACGCTATGCTCAGAAACAATTACATAAAACGCCAGAAAAACTATCATTGTCTGAGTTAAATGCATCAATGATCGTTGCTTTTCTTGACTATTTACAACAAGAGCGCGGTACAAGTGCTCGTAGTCGTAATGTCCGTCTGGCAGCAATCCACTCTTTTTTTCGCTATGTAGCACTTCAAGCTCCTAGCCACAGTGGTATGATTGAGCAAATATTGGCCATTCTCAGCATGCGCTATGTACGTCACCCCATTGAATTTTTGACTCACGATGAAATTGAGACGTTACTTACGTCAATTGATCAAAAAACCTGGTTTGGACGACGAGATCGGGCTATGTTGTTATTGGCAATACAAACAGGCTTTCGAGTATCAGAGTTAATTGGCCTTTATTGGAAAGATACCTTTTTTGGTACGGGCGCGCATGTTTGTTGTTTAGGAAAAGGGCGTAAGTCACGCTGTACACCACTTAGAAAAGATACGGTTACTGCATTATTATCATGGAAACATGAACAAGAAGATTTTTTAGATATACCAGTGTTTCCCAATATGCGAGGACTACAATTGAGTCGTGATGGGGTCGCTTATATCTTGGCAAAATATGTTGCTATTGCAGAGAAATATTGCCCATCAATGCAAAAGAAAAGAATTTCACCTCATGTATTGCGACATTCCGCTGCCATGGAACTTTTACAAAGTGGCGTAGACTGTGCTGTTATTGCTTTATGGTTAGGTCATGAATCAATGGATACAACCCAAATTTATCTTCATGCTAGTCTAAAAATCAAACAGCAAGCTCTGGATAAAACAAAAACAAGGTCGCTATCGACCTGATGATACCCTCATTACCTTTCTTAAAGGGCTCTGATAATGCTGAGTAACAATATCCCTCAGATTAGGTCACTACCTGATCACTGGTGGACACTCGGCATTATTCGGTACTCGGTATTATGTCTTTAATGCCGAGCTCGGCATTAAAGACATGCTTTTGCCGTTCATTTACTGGAAAGCGGCACTGAGCTCCGTACGATCCAATTACTTTTGGGTCATAGAAGTATTGCAACCACTTCAATTTATTTGAAGCTATCGGTGTCAACTATTTGTGCAACAATTAGCCCCCTGGATCTGCTTTATTGTCCGAAATTAATTATTCAACAGGAGAAAAACAACCAACCTGCTCATTTTTAAGGCGAACATTATGTCTCGCCCAACACTTGAAATAGCAGATATTTTTCATCGTTATGGAAATAAGTACCGACAAAACCACCAGGTTGGTTTATCACCTGATCAATCAAAAGTCATGGGTGCTATTGAAGCTTCAGCAATTCTCAGTGATTTAACATTTACCAAGATAAAACAACATTTCTAACCATTTCTAATTTTCTCCCAGACATTATCCTACTCTGTCTGATTTTTTACTTATTGATCAGGCACAGATCGAGCTACACAGCTAAGTACATTGTTTCAAGGCTTGTTTTTTAAGCTGTTTTTATTGCTGTCACCTCATAGTTATCAGGATTTATGAGTAAATCCATTAAATGTGCCCAATCATCCACAACCAGTATTCGGATTGTTGATCTTAAGTTTTCCCATAAATGATACTTAGATCCAAACGATGCTCGGCACGCTTGGTATACACCATCGGTTAGTTCAAATATCTGGTGAAAGAAAAATGCTAATAGTGTGAGCAAATGCATATTGTAGCTAAGATTTTCCTTACCATGACCATAGTTATGCTCTAAGTAATAACCTTGATTTTTTAGCGTATTGAAGCATTCATGGTGAGTAGACCGCGGGAACTTCCCCCACAGTCTCTCGCAGAACGGTACGTGAACCTCTCAATTCATACCGCTCCCATTAGGCAAACGCACCTACTATTCCAGCTCGCCAATGAGCAAACAAACAGGGATCTTGCTCAAAAATTCTTTTCACGAATTTTATTGCTTCTATTTTATGTCGTCTTAGTGTTTTAAACTTACGCCTAGCCCACCTAACCAGTGCTTTATTTATATGTCGGCACATAGCATACAATGCTGAACGTGTAAATCGACCATAATAGCCTATCCACCCTTGTATTATTGGGTTGAGCCATTTAGCTAACTGATCAATACTTAGCTCAGTTGCCATTCGCACACGTAATTTCCTGATCTTCAATCGCATTGCTTTTAAAGCGATTTTACTCACCGCTGGTGTAAAGTTTACAAATAAACTATTACGCCTTCGATTCTTGCACAATCTCCTTCTAAAAGTGTAACTTAAAAAATCAAACTCTGTATTTTCATACTGCCCTTTACGGTCTCCATCTTTACAATAAACGATTTTAGTTTTCAGCGGGTGAAGTTCAAGACCACATGCTTCAAAGCGTTGTTTTAACACCCTCAGCATGTATTTAGCCTCTGTTTCACTGTTACAATGAATAAGTCCATCGTCAGCATAACGACAC
>JABSOJ010000509.1 GCA_013216005.1 Alteromonadaceae bacterium
ATGTTGATTATGACGCATTGAAAAAACAGTTTGATTTAGCTCGGCGCTATTTCAGAGTCAGTGCCAAGGTTCAGTACACAGACGTTTGGAATTTCAAAGTGGTTCAGCCTTATCCGGGTAAACATCCCTGTGAAAAACCAGCCGACATGATGGAGCACATCATAAAAACAAGTTCGCGTCCCGGTGATGTGGTGCTTGATGCCTTCTTTGGCTCAGGTGCTACGGGTAAAGCGGCGTTAAAACTTGGTCGAAAGGTTATTGGTATTGAGTTTGAAGAAGAAACCTATTTAAAAACCAAAGCGGAATTAGCCGCACTTTAATTTCCAGTTAAAATTAATTTCTATAAGTTAAGAGGATCACCATGGCAGCATACGGCAAAGTATCAACAAAACGATTGGCAACCTGTCATTGTGATCTGCAATTGATCTTTAACACGGTAATCAAAAAAATTGATAACACCATATTGTGCGGTTATCGACAAATGAAAGCACAAAATCAAGCCTTTGATGATGGTTTGTCTCAAATTAAATATCCTGATTCAAAACATAATAAGTTGCCATCAATGGCGGTTGATGCCGGACCTTATTTCGTAGAACTTAAAAACACCGATTGGGATGATCACAAAGCATTCGCTTTATTTGCTGGTTATGTCAAACGCGTTGCCGATGAATTACTTGAACAAAAGTTAATTACTCACCGTATACGTTGGGGTGGTGACTGGAATAGTGATGGTCGCACTGTGGATGAAACGTTTCTTGATTTACCGCATTTTGAATTGGTGGTTGTATCATGAGTTGGTTTACAAGTTTATTTTCATCAGCAGCAGCAGAGCCAATTAATGCGGTAGGAAATGTCTTAGATAATTTATTCACCAGTGATGATGAACGCTTAGATAAAGCAATTATTAAACAACGTTTAGCCCAACAACCTGCATTAGTTCAAGCAGAAATAACCAAGGTGCAAGCAGCTCATCGTTCAACGTTCGTGGCTGGTGCGCGTCCATTTCTGATGTGGGTTTGTGGTGTTGGTATGGCAATGGCGTTTATCGTTAATCCCTTAATCGAATATTTCACGGTGAGCAAGGAAGTGATCAACGTACCTATGGATCAGATGATGGAATTAACCTTAGCCATGTTAGGGCTTGCTGGGTTGAGAACCGTCGAGAAAATACAAGGGGTATCAAGGTAATGAGCATAGATAAAATGGCAACTGATGCCAGTTATGTCGTGAACGTACTATCTTTCTCTTGGGCTGCAATGACCTTTAATAACTGGATGATGATATTTAGTATGTTGTTTGGCTTGAGTACTGTGTTGATCAGTTGGCATTACAAACGTAAAGAAGATTTCC
Organism: Alteromonadaceae bacterium; assembly: GCA_013216005.1. Classification (GTDB taxonomy): domain Bacteria; phylum Pseudomonadota; class Gammaproteobacteria; order Enterobacterales; family Alteromonadaceae; genus JABSOI01. The sequence goes on from JABSOJ010000509.1 coordinate 1,351, forward strand.
GTCAAAGTGAAAAGCATGACATAGAAATGGAGTTGGCCAAAGGTAAAAACCCAAGTGGTGCATCTGATGGCTAGAGCTACTCCTAAAAGATGTAGGCAATCTGGTTGTGGTAAATCAACCATTAACCGACATGGTTACTGTGATACTCATGCGGATAATGCTAACTGGGGCAGATATGGCAAGCAACAGTCAGCCAAAGGTAATCGCGTTCACCACACCAAAGAATGGAGAAGCACCTCCCCAAAGATAAAAGCACTGGCCGGAAACATTTGCCTGAATCATTTGCTCAAGACACCTTCAATCGTGGTCGATGGCAAGATGATCACCGAGCATATTATCCCGGTCGCCAAAGGAGGCACAAAAGATTACAGCAATCTGTCATGCTTCTGTGTTGAATGCGCGAAGACTAAAACATCTTGGGAACGTAACAAGTCAGTCAATGAGATCCTCAGGCGTTATGGACACACAGCTATCACCTTGTACAAAGGGGTAGGGGGGTCTAAATTGTTCAAACTAAACGACTTTTTCAGCACAGCCGCTTAATCACATTTTTATGCGCGCCAAATAAGAAACTTTTTTTTGGGGCTTTTTTGATTAAATTTCAAACAGTAGTTGAGTGTTCAAATGAGTGAAGTTCGGTCACCCGGTGCAGGTAAGAAAGTCAGTAATCTAGCGGTCGGCGACGAAAGTATCAGGTATGTCAGACCGCCTGATGAACTCATCGATCAACATGCGATTGACTGTTGGAAAACTAACGCGAAACTACTCATTAGACGGGGGTGCTTTGCGGCAGAAGATGTGATCTTATTACTTTCTTACTGTAATGCGCACGCCATGATGTTGAAGTGCGATGTGGAATTAGCCGGTAACTTTATCACTGAAGCCGGATCGGGTGGCATTAAAAAGCATCCATTGGTTAATGTTAGAAATGATGCCTTTACACAAATTACCAGAGCAGGATCATTGCTTGGATTGAATCCGATGAGCCGGGTTAGATTTATGAATGGCGGCTCCGATTCTGATGATGATGGAAACGAATTTGATGGCTTCTAATTTAATGGCTGCTTATCCAAATGTTAATGCCGCGAATAAATATGCGCGGGATATTATTGCGGGAAAAATTCCGGCCTGTAAATATACGGTCCTCGCGTGTAAGCGGCATATTACCGAGTTAAAAAAGCAAAAAAATAAACAATTTCTTTATAAGTTTGATCGCGATGCCGCTGAGCGCATTTGTAAATTTATTCAATTATTACCCCACACCAAAGGGGAATGGCTCAGACGAAAATTAAGATTGACCTTAGAGCCCTGGCAATTGTTTTTCTTTGCCGTGGGTTTTGGCTGGTTAAAAAAATCAGATAACACCCGAAGATTTCGAGAAGTCTATTTAAAAGTGCCGCGCAAAAATGGCAAGTCAGCGGTTGCGGCGGGTGTTGGTTTATTCGGTTTTTGTGCAGACTACGAATACGGGGCCGAAATATTCTGTGGTGCCACCAACGAAAAGCAAGCGTGGGAAGTTTTCAAACCCGCTAAATTAATGGTGAGTAAGTTACCTAACTTACGGAAAAAGTTTGGCATTGAAGTGAATGCCAAAAAGTTGGTTAAATCGGATGGCTCGGTATTCGAACCGGTGATAGGTCAACCGGGTGACGGGGCTAGTCCGCATATTGCCA
>JABSOJ010000510.1 GCA_013216005.1 Alteromonadaceae bacterium
GGTTTGAACTCATGTAAATTAACAGAAAACATTGTTGAACTGTAACCCTAATTTAGCCTATATGGTCAGTGCCAATAGAGAAGTATTAAATTGAGAGCTCAGGCAATAGGTTGGTAATTAGGTTTTTGCTATGGATTATTATTGGTGCAGTTTACCCCCAAAATATTTAAAATACAGGTTCAAGCCATACTGAAACATGTATTTGAAAGGTATTTGGGGATTATTGAGGTCAGCTGCTATTTAGCTATTCATATTTAGCTATTAGCTTTGCTACTGAGCATTCAACACATTCAAAACAACATCATGATGCTCTTTAGTCTTAAATTTATTAAACACATGACTAATTTTTCCATCAAGACCAATCAAGAAACTTAAACGGTGAATTCCATCATATTCCCGACCCATAAATTTCTTCAAACCCCAAACACCGAAGTCATCAGCGGTTTTATGTTCAACGTCAGATAATAAAGTAAAGTTAAGCTCGTCACGCTGACAGAATTTAGCCAGTCTTTTAGGTTCGTCCGGACTAATGCCAAAAACAACCGTGTTAAGTTCATCCAATTGTGCTTTTACGTCTCTTAAACCTTGTGCCTGTACGGTACAACCCGGAGTCATTGCTTTTGGGTAAAAATAAACTAATACCTGTTGTTTACCAATGTAGTCAGCTAACGAAATAATTTGGTCATTTTCATTTGCTAATTCAAATAAAGGTGCGGTATCACCAGCGATTAATGTTTTCATTATTATCTCTTTTTTTCTGAATGTGTTTTGAATGTAGCGTGTCTACAGCAGATTTCCATTGGATTTTTTAATGCAGCCCTGAACATCTATTTGATGACAAAGTTCTAAAAAATCTCTTTCAAGCACATCGATACTGCTATCTTCAGTAAGTGCAATTAAAATAGTCGCTTTCATTGTTTTAGCATCTGGACTGATTTCAGATTTTAACGATGAAAGATCAATGTTCCGGGCGGCAAAAAAAGCGGTAACGGCTTTTAATACACCGGGTTGATCTATACCCGCATATTCAACTTGATAATGATGGGTAAAATCTTGTGGTGTATATTGTGACGTCCGTTTCATCATAGTAATAAGTTCAAGTCCATGTGCGATGGGCGGTAGGCGGTTTTCAATTTGATTAATTGATCTAACTGTACCGTTGAGTAACATGATGAAAGTAAACTCTAAACCGAAAATAGCCATACGACTATCAAGAATATTACAGCCGCATTCACTGGCTAATTTTGTTAGCTCACTTACAGCTCCCGTTCTATCGGCACCCATAGCAGTCAGTACTAAATACTGTGACATTAAAAGACCTAGCTTAATTTTAAATGCGTAGTGTACAGCAAAGACAGGTTAAAAAATAACTTGAATTTCAATCAGGAGGGTCTTATTTGGTTTGAAATTGAATTTAATCGCACTTTTTATCACAATTTGTACTGATAAATAGCACCGATGCCTTGTGTTTGTAAAAACAGGCAAGTACCATGGTGCGCTATTAATTTTGCAAACCATACGTTGAGTTTTGTAAAACTAAAAAGATAGTCAAAAATTATCTGAACTTACTAAAACAGTTGTACACAAAGATGCTCAGGTAATTTCTTTAAGCCTAATTATGCGTTAAAATAAAAGTTAATGAGGTTTAAAGAATAAAGGTCGCAAGCATTAAGCCGCGAAAAGAACGAAAGAATAAAAATATAGAAAAACAGTTAATAGAATCACCGCTAAATAGATTCAGATTTTCATTTGCAGGAGTTTTAATGAATCGTAAAATTATATCTTTGTCACTATTAAGCCTATCGCTTTGTGCTTGTAGTGGAATTAATGACAACAAACATGCTTCGGGTGATTTTGACTATGCAAAAAATGTTGAAGCGACCGAAATAACTATTCCAAATAATTTACTAAAACCTAAGAAAAGTACTAAGTACTTTATTACGAGTAATATTAATAAAAATGGACCTGTTGGTAAAAATCTTGATATCAGGGGACCATCGTTAGTACTACCTGTTGCTACATCTTCCCGTGTTGAGTTAAATTCAGGCGAGTCTAAAATTTGGTTTGATCAGGTTATTGAAGAGCATGATTTAAAGGAATTTATTTATCAGGCTATAAAAGACAAACTTGTTCAAAGTAAAGTTGCGCTTAAGACAATTGATGAAGCGAAAATGACTTATGAGTCAGAATGGTTTCATAAAGAAAAAGAAACAGGCGTTTTGTTTTTTAAATCGAATGAAGTTGTTGAAAGTGTCCGATTTAAGTATCAGCTGGAAACTAAACCCCATGGTCGTAGCGTGGCGATAACTGTTAATTTAATTGATTTCACCAAAAAAGATGAATCTGGTGATATTAACGTTATTGATCCAATTGACAAGCAGCGTGCAGAAATGGCAATGCTTAATCAAATAGTTGCCCATGTAGATTATAAATATCGTCAGTACGTTAAAGAAACGCGTTTAAAACGTTCTAACCAGAAATTGGTTACCATAGGGAAAAATACGGCAGATGAAGACGCGTATTTAGTTGAAATTACGCTAGATTCATTGTGGTCTAACATGCCTACATTCTTTGAACAGTACGGTTTTACTATTACTGATTTGAATGAATCGAAGAAAGTATACTATGTTGATTTTGTTAAGCCAGACAGTAGTTTCTGGTCTCAAATCTGGGGTGAAGAAACGCTTTCATTAGCGTTAGAAGATGCCAAATATCAGTTTATTTTAGAACAAATTGAGAGTAAAACATCAGTATCTATTTATGATAAAGACGGTAACGTTTTATCTAAAGAGATGTTAACAAAACTATTCAGCGTGATGGAACAGGGTTTATCGTTTAGAAATTTATAATTTTAATCGTTTTAAACCAACCTGTTTTTGAAAAATGCCACCTTGTGTAAAAGTACAGGGTGGCATTTTTTATGAGTAAAAAACATTATCCGGAAGTTATAACTGACATTCCGCACCTAATAAAATATATATGTTTTTTATACGATTTTAGTGTAAAAAGTATACGATGCG
>JABSOJ010000511.1 GCA_013216005.1 Alteromonadaceae bacterium
GTTTTACGAAATAAATGCCAGCTTACTGGTCAAACAGCTGACATTATGTGTGGTCGTTCTAACCCGCTAAGGGGCACAAAGTGAGATAGAAAAGATTGTGCCAATGTTGGTTTAGGGATTAGGTTTTGTAAGGCCCTGTGAATATGTGAGCCAATTCTGGAGGGCTATTTATTCAACAAAATGGCATTAGCGAATTTTAATAACAGCTTGTTATGTTGTAGGTTGACCACTAGCCTCAAGTACAGGGCTATATACACCCCAAATGGTTAACGGGACTAACAATAAAGATAACACGATAAGCCAACCAAGTATTTTAATGGACTTATTACTATTACACCTACTAACTTTAAACAAAATGAAAGCTGAAATTAAACTTAAGACTCCCCAATAACGATATGAGCCAATTAATAAACTAGTTTGAATAGGTAACTCTACTTCAAAAGATTCAAATATTCTTTCAAACTGATAAATAAAAATAAAAGCCCCGTACGCAAACAAAGCAAAATAAAGTGTTGAAACTGAAGCGACTATTATTTGAAAACGACTCTTAACCTGATTCATTAACTATCCCCTTATGCAACATAATAGCGTTGTAGGATGAGTTAGCCGCAGGCGTAACCCATCAACTTATCTGCTAATAATAACTTGAATAATCTAACTTTAAAATATTGAACGAACTGAATCAATATAAATTTGTGGCTCTGTTGTAGATAATTGTTGTCCCTTCAAATGGAATTAAACTCAACCCTTAAAAAATAAAACGGACACCAAAAATAAAACGGACACCCACTCTAACAGCTAAAAACAAGACCTGATAATCAGCAGTTTTCATGCATGACCCCAATTGCATGACAATTATTAACGATGAGTGATACTTAGTTAATTTTGTTATCCATTTATAGGCTAAAAACATACGTTTAAGCCTTTAAAATGGCATATTATTGATATGAAACATCATATAATCAGACTGTTATGTAGGTCCGACCCCTCTTAGGTTGTTTTTATATTTTGGTACCAAAATTTATCCAGGAACAACAACCGGTGACATACTTTTGGTACTGTTTTTTATTTTTTAGTCCAGGTTTAAACCTAAAATTGGTACCTAATCAGTTAAGTTATCTAATGCTCAATTTTTTGAAGAGGTTACAGAGCGAAATCCGTTTAAATGCCTACATTGTGGTGAAATAATGGAGCTGACGCGATTATTTCATCCGTTGAGAGGGTTTTTCTATGACATTTTTGCACCTGGTTAGCAGGCAATTTTTTTGCTGCCTGTTAGGAAATATTTATCGATGGTTAGTTACTGAACTTTAGTGTTTTGATTTTTGTTCTATATATTTACTTACTAAAGAATCTGATACAACACATACATAATAAATACAATAGTTCATAAGTTACTACTCACATATGCAATTAAGTTTTGTTAATAGATTTTTCAGTCACTTATCATTCGTTTATAAGTAAATAGCTTAATATGTATTGAGCTATTTCTTTTATATATTTTTACAAATTTTTTATGTATAGTTTGCACTCATTGTTTTTGCTACAGGTATATTTTTTTGACAACGACTATTTTTAGAAAGAAAAAAAATGGTGAAGTTCAGATGGCTAGTGATAGTAGGGTTTCATGGGTTGACAATGACACTGGTTTGTCTAATAAATGGTTTGATTCGTCTGGTTTTTTGAAAACATTAACTATTGATGATGTCATGTACGGCTTCGCTGGAACTAATGTTATGTTTAAATTATTTCTGGAAAATTATACTGTTAAAGAAGAGGCAGAAAGCGTGTTGGATAGTATTGTTTTACTTGGTAAACAAGAAAAAATCCAATTTTTTATAATGAGGTATGATGGTAACTGTTTGAAATTGTTTGCATATTCACCGAGTGACCCTAGCAAGGTCGTAAACGATGAGATTTTTAGAATATCATCTGATCCTAGTATTGATTTAAGTGTTTATGCTATAGGCTCAGGTAAACGATCTAAACAATATAAAACACATAAATTAAATCAGTGTCCAGCTTTTCCTATTAAGAAAATAATCACTGCGAACTATTCAGGGATGAAAAAAACAGGTATGCTACAATTAAATAAAGTAGTTAATCAAAGAGTCCTTACTTCGGAAGAGTCCATAGAAGTTTTTAGTGCTTGTTATCGGAAAGGGGGGGATATCTTTACAGGTGGGGATGTAAATATGGCAAATAATATTACTCAAGAAGCTATTGATAAACAAGTTAAAGTTCTGGATGATATGGATAAACAAGCGAAAGCAAATAATGCTGTTTGTGCAAGTCCAGTAGACGCTACTTTTGAGGTTTCACAATTAGAAAGTTTGGGACAGTATTCTGTTAGCCCAAATCAAGTGACTATGACCAAAGAAAGAATACAGTTAATGGAAAAAATGACACGATCATTGGCCGCATCAATTTGAAATTAATTTTTCTTCAAAAAAAAACTACTTTTTAGTAGTTTTTTGTGTGCCCTAGCGCAATTTATACTTCTCGAACATAAGCTGTAGAACAGCTCATCTCGTCTCAATACTTTTAATTAAAAGTCATTATTCTTCAGCAATAGTAAGGCCATTAATTATATGGCCAATTACTACGGCTTTCATTGCTTTAAATACTTTAGTTCGGATACATTCACCTTGTTCTAACTTTATTTGTTTAATCGTGGCAAATTTCTTTTCTAATTTTCGGCGTTGTTGTCGTTCATTATTATGCGCAAGAAACAGTTTTTTAAATTTACGGATTGCCATCGTTGCGGTCTTGCCCGCACTACCAACTTTAAAGTGTTGTTTTAGTTCTTCAACCAGTTCAACAAATTCAGGCTCTGATTCTTTTATTTTAATTAACATTGTTTATCCCTTTCATTCGGCCAGTGGTTAAACTTCTGACGGTTGCGGGTATCAGGTCTTTATTTTCACAACATAATAAAGCCATCAGTCTTAAATCGTCTGCGCATTCATCGCGGATCCAAAGTGTTATTTTCTTTAATCCTTTATCGCACATC
>JABSOJ010000512.1 GCA_013216005.1 Alteromonadaceae bacterium
GGATTAACACCGAATGAATCAGAAAGAAGATATTGGATTGAATACAAAACTGTGGCCAAAATTAGTTGACCACTTCAACCCACTTTAAATTACCCACCGCTAAAAGCGTTTAGATTTGGTAAGTTAATTAGCCACCCACTTTAAATTTTACCACGAAATTAACCACGAAATTAACCGGACACCCACCGCTAAAAGCGTTTAGATTTGGAACAGTGAACGTGACATTAAAAGTTCGAGAAATTAACAAATAAGTTAATTAGCCACCCACTTTAAATTCTTGTTTATGATGGCTTAGACCGCTTAACAAGTACTACAGCAAGTGCACAAACAGGTATTGGCTCCAGCGCTCTGACCTATGACGGTTTAGGGAATATTAGAACCTACTCTAATACAGGTATCGCTCCACAATCACTTGTCTATGGTTATACCAATAATCAATTAACTTCATTAACAGGCGCAGGTAGTACTGGCTATAGCTTTAGTTCAGGTAGTTATGATCCACGAGGGAATGTCGAAGATAATGGCAAGCATACTTTTGGGTATAATCTTGCCAATCAAATGGTTTCGGCTAACGGAAAAAGTTATACATATGACGGTTTTAATCGACGTATTAAACAAGAAAAAACTGATGGTAGTACTGAATACAGCATGTACAGTCAATCAGGTAAATTACTTTATCGAGAAACAGCCGATGGTGGAATAAACTATATTTTCTTAGGAAGAAAATTAGTTGCCAAAGAAGGTGTTGGTGTAAAAACCCCCGTTGAAGAAAACGATGAAACCAGTATAGTTAATAGCAAACCTTTTGGTGAAAATATTGAAACAACTAGAGATAGCGTTGGTTATACAGGGCATAAGTTTGATCAAGATATAGGGTTAAACTATATGCAGGCACGATACTATGATCCAGTTATCGGGCGCTTTTACTCTAATGATCCGGTTGGATTTACGGGTGACATAACTACTTTTAATCGTTATTCTTATGTTGGTAACAATCCTTATAAGTATACCGACCCTAACGGTCAGAATAGACTGCTAGTTATGGGAGCTAGATTAGCTAAAAACCCTACACGTGCACCTAAAATGATATCTAGAGCGGTACGCTCATTTGCAGAGGGGCTTAGTATACTTTCTCCTGTGTTAAATGAAAATACAGGCGGAGATGTTGGAAGCGGGGTCAATCCTGATGTACCAGACGGCACAGATCAAGAAAGTAGTACAAAGGGTGAATCCAAACCCAAAGGAAAAATAATTGACACCACAGGTGCCCTTGAAAAACCTAAAGAGACTCAAGCAAGCACACAAGATAATAGTCATGCAGATTCTCAATTATACAATGACCTAGGAAGTGTTGGTCCTAACCCTGAAAGAGGCCCACAACCAGTGAAACCTCAAACTACTGGTGGGAAGATTGTCGAGGGTGTTAGAGCTGTTATTAGAATATTTACAGGAACTGATTAATGTTTAAATTTTTTAAAAAAATCCGAGTCGCTATCAAAGGCGCTAAACTATGGGTTGCAGCTTTAGATTATTCTAGGGGAAGAGACTATGAAAAAGCTAAAGAAAAACTAATAGATATGGAAAAAATAGGTGTACATCCAAATATTGAATATTGCCTTTTAAGAGGATTTATAGAATATATTTCTGGTTGTAAGCAGGAAGCCTCTAAGTTTCTGGAACTGTCTATCGGTAAAATAAGCACTGTTACTAGGCTTAGTGATAATGAGAAAAAATATTTAAATGCTTATGCACAAAGCATGTTGAATGAAATGAATACAAGTCAAGAAAACTATAAAACAATAGTCTTTGATAATATCAAACTGCCTGATATTTCAAATGACTTAAAGGGTAAGTTTCCTTTAATTGACCACCCTAATTGGAAGGTCTAATAAAAGAATCGATGATTCTCATTTTAGATCTAGCTAATTTTGAATCCAAAGCCCCGCAAGGGGCTTTTTGTTGGCTGCTTTTGAAGCCGATAGATAGCAGTTTCATACTAGTAATTAAAAGGTTAGGAGAAATTTAAGGATGACCTTGATGTACATACCCGCTAATATACATCAAGTATAAATTTAAACTAGATGGGAGAGCTTTTCTTGTCATGGAATTTTAAAGAAGGAAACTAAATGCTAAAACATTTACCTCTCACAATAATATTTACTATCTTGATTTTACTTCCTTTGGTTGTACTTGCAGATTCACAAAAATCGGATTTGGAGATACGGATATCAAATATTGAAGAAAAACTTACACCACCTAATCCTCTCGCTCATGACATCGGTTTAAGGAGAGAAATTGAAGGTGTGGTAAGAGATCATAAACATGTTGTAAGTGATATAGACAAAATCGAGCTAGAACTAAAAAGTCTTGGTAAAGAAGTTGGTGAAATATCTTCTCCACTTTCACCTCAAGAGATTGATAATATAATCGATACTAAAGCTGCTAATCTTCGTAGTGATGTGTATCAAATGATTGATTTGATGAGTGAGCTACACAAAGAAAATTTAAAATCAATCAATGATATTAATAAAAAAGCTATTCAGGCTGCTAACTCATCGGCAAATAAGTTAATTAGCCACCCACTTTAAATTAACCTTTGAAGATTATCTTCAATTAGTTGATTTAACTGGTCGGTGTATTCGTACAGATAAACTTGGGTTTATTGTCAAGCATTGTGGGGTCGGACCTACATAACCTCTTGAATAAATGAGCGATTAGCCCCATAACAAGCGAATAAGTTGGCTTAAAGGCCTCTTTTTGAGTACAAAATCAAATCTTTAAGGAAGAAGATATACAATTGAGCATTGCGGGGTCGAAAAACAATTAACCGGACACCCACCGCTAAAAGCGTTTAGATTTGGAACAGTGAACGTGACATTAAAAGTTCGAGTGGTGAAGTATAAATTTAAAGTACTAATAAGTTAATTAGCCACCTGAAGTGGCATAGTTAATTTGGTCACCTACATAGAGGTGTTATTATATGCCTCATAATTACTAGGTGATAATATGAC
>JABSOJ010000513.1 GCA_013216005.1 Alteromonadaceae bacterium
GCCTTCGGCTAACCCATCCTACGCGCTGAAATCTTGAGCTGACAATTAAATACCGATAAAACAATGAATTATGGGCATAGCAACACTTAACCTGCACATAGCCATTAACATTAATTAAAACCCATTAACCCTTCTAGTAGTTATTTCATTTTTATACATGAATTATGCAACACCTACTTTACTTATGTAGATGTTTCTTATTTTGCCCTGTATTGTGAAATATCTTAGATAGAGAAAGTAATGACTTTTATTATTGAAAAGGGAACTACGTTAACTATTTATTTGCCTGTTTGATATCGCCAACACCGGTTTTATTGTATCGGTTTAGTTATATCGGTTTAGCTATATCGGTTTTTTAATTTATGTCCGTTACCTATCACCCTGATAAGCCGTAATCAGCACCTCACTTTTTGAATCTAGTTCGGACTCGATTTCGGACTAACCGAGTTCACTATCGAATCATCTAACTCATCACCTAGCTAACCACCAAGCTAACCAGCTGTTTTAACTACAAATAATATTTGGCACAATTCTGGCAACATCCATGCAAAATCTAAATTAATTATTATCAGTTTAACAAAATAATGGTTAAACAACTTTCCAGAGGTTTACATTAATGGATGTTATCAAAAAAAAATCCAACCAGGGTAAATTATCAAACCAGATGAAAATCACGTTGGCTTTGATAAGTGTGGTGATCGTTTTGGCCTTCTTTGCCAGGCAATCTTTAAGCTCTGTCAGTGTCAAGCGTACTGATATTCTTATCGGTACAGTACAAACCGGCGATCTTGATGTGATTATTGAAGGGTATGGCACCTTAACATCAGACAAACAGCAACTTATCACGGCTTTAACCAGAGCTACGGTTAAAGAAATTGTACTCAAACCCGGGGCAAAGGTTTCAGCCCAGAGCATAATTATCAAAATGGAAAACCCAGAGCTATTGCAACAAGTAGAAAATGCCCAGCAAGGGCTTGCTCAAATCAAGGCTAATTTACGGCAGTTAAAAGTAAACCAAAAACGTGAAACACTGAATGAACGCGCCAATTTAGCTGAAATAAAAGCTCGTTATGAAACCGCAAAGTTAAGACGTACTGCTGAAGAAACGCTGGTTGAAAAAGGCATAGTGTCGCAACTTGATTTTAAAGGCAGTTTACTTGACGAAAAACAACTTAACGAGCGGATCTCACTGTTGTCTGAACGTGCTGAACAACTGTTTGAAGTTCATAAAGAGGCCATTAATATTCAAAAGGAACGCATTAAACAGCAAAAAGGACAATTAGGCATCGCACAGGAACGTCTTGATAAATTAACGGTGCGCGCAGGCTTTGAAGGTGTTCTGCAACGTCTTAGTGTTGAGCTGGGACAAAGTCTGGCGGCAGGTCAGGAAATTGCGTTAATCGGTAGTGTAACTGATTTAATTGCGTTAATTCGAGTGCCACAGAGTCAGGCACAACAAATACAAGTAGGCCAACGTACTATTATCGATACACGACGAGATAAAATTGAAGGTATTGTTGCCCGTATAGATCCTATTGTTGAAAATAATACCGTTAATATTGAAATTTCATTACCGAATAAATTACCAGCCAGTGCTCGTCCACAGCAAAATGTAGACGGTGTTATCATCGCTGAAACGTTGAAAAACATTAACTTTATTGAACGTCCTGCAAATGTTAAATCTTTTTCAACGGGTCAGTTGTACCGCTTAAATAATGAACAACAGACAGCCACGCTTAGTGAAATAAAATATGGTCAACAAGCGGGACAATTTATTCAAATACTCTCAGGCGCAAAAAGCAAAGATAAATTTATTGTGTCTGATTTATCGAACCTGAAAAGTACCAATTCAGAATTAGAAATAAAATATTAGTAACAGACATTAGTGAACTAATATTAGTTCCTGATATTAGTTCCTGACATTAAGATTCTAACATCAGACAAATTTTCGTTTAGCAAACATACAAACCGAATTAAGGGCATATTATGACCAATACAGCAAACAATACAGAAAGCAGCACAGCAAGCAATACCGTAAAAAACACAATCAAAATTCAAATGAAAAACATCGCAAAGGTTTTTGAAACAGAAGAGCTTGAAACACACGCGCTGCAAGATATCGACCTGACAATTTATGCCGGTGATTATGTTTCTATTTCAGGTCCATCAGGTTGTGGTAAATCAACGTTATTATCAATTTTAGGTTTGTTAGATATGCCAACCGACGGTGAATATTTTATTGAAGGTATAAATGTCACCAGCCTTTCATTAGACGAAGCGGCCGAAATACGAAACAGTAAAATTGGTTTTATCTTCCAGTCGTTTAACCTTATTGATGAGTTGTCAGTATTCGACAATGTTGCGCTGCCGCTTCGTTACAGCAGTAAAAAACCTAATGATGCACAAATAACAAAGCGCGTTAATGAATGTCTGGAAATGGTAGGTATGAGCCATAGAACCAGCCATAAACCTAATCAACTTTCTGGTGGTCAGCAACAGCGTATCGCCATTGCCCGTGCTTTAGTTGCTGATCCGGCTATTTTGTTAGTTGATGAGCCAACCGGTAACCTTGATTCTAAAAGCGGCGATATGGTAATGGAAGTGCTTGAAGAATTGAATAACAAAGGCACCACGATTTGTATGGTAACTCATGATCCCCGTTATGCGGATATGGCTAAAAGACAACTTAAATTATTAGATGGTGCAATTTTGCAATCTCCAAAAGTTACAGGGAATGCAAGGGCGGCAGTGTGAGTCAATTTGTTTACCAACAACAGCAAGTCTGGGCAAGTTTAAAGAAAAAGCCCTGCTTTGTTGCCAGCGTAATAACCACAATGAGTTTTACGCTGGGCGCTTTATTATGTGTGATTACTTTAGCTTATGTTATGTTAATTAAACCTTTACCTTACCCGGACCGGAAGCGTCACAGGAATAGTTTTATTGTACACTATTTAGTACAACGGTCTTCCATTTATCATTCCAATCATTTGTATGTATTTTCGCTCTT